>NZ_JBMERP010000005.1:0-111790 GCF_049310925.1 Virgibacillus sp. DJP39
AAATAGCGGAAAAACTTTTAACAAAGGTAGGTCTTGCTGAAAAGATTGATGTGTACCCATACCAGTTGTCAGGTGGTCAACAACAACGTGTTGGAATTGCTCGTGCGCTAGCTATGGACCCACAGCTCATTCTTTTTGACGAACCAACATCAGCACTTGACCCTGAGCTTGTTGGTGAAGTACTAAAGGTAATGAAAGACCTTGCAGAAGAGGGCATGACAATGGTCGTAGTAAGCCATGAAATGAAATTTGCAAAGGAAGCAGCAGATGAAGTATTGTTCATGGATAACGGTATCATTGTTGAACGTGGTGACCCAAACGATATTTTTGACAATCCACAACAAGAACGAACAAAACAATTTCTTAGTAAACTTCAATAAAGAACAAAAGGCTGCCGTAACTGGTTGCCTTTAATTTTTAATTAAAGGAGAGCTAGTATGTACAATATGCTTAGCACAGATTTCTACAGTCAACCAACACTGGAGCTTGCAAAATCATTACTAGGATGTTTGCTGGTTAAAGAAACTTCTGATGGCACTGCATCCGGGATAATCGTAGAAACAGAAGCATACATGGGACCTGATGATCGCGCGGCACACAGCTTTGGGAACCGCCGCACAAAACGAACCGAGGTTATGTTTGGTGAGCCTGGTATCACATATACCTACTCTATGCATACACATTGTCTTTTCAATGTAGTGAGTGGTGAAGTAGGTTGTCCTGAAGCAATCCTGATCAGGGCAGTCGAGCCTATCGAAGGGATAGATTTGATGGCAAAAAGAAGACCTAAAGCAAAGAAACAAATTCAATGGACGAGTGGACCAGGAAAGTTAACGAAGGCTTTAGGAATCACAATGTCTGATTATGGTCATCCACTTAGCCAATCTCCCCTATGGATTTCAGACGGTAAGCAAATAAGCCCGAATCTTATTGAATCTGGTCCTCGCATCGGGATCCAAAATTCAGGCGAGGCAGTAGAATATCCATGGCGTTTCTGGGTAAAGGACAGCAAATTTTTATCAAGATGAAGGGAAGAATTACAACGTGAGTGAGAACCTTAGAAAAGATTCTATTCCTGCTTTTCCTTCATTTCCTTGTAGGCACTACAGAAATTATTATATGTTTCTTCCCCGAAACGATCTGCATTTTCTGAAAAAAATTCACTATTGGTTTGTTCCCTAGCTTCAACAAGGGTGCAACCGAGGGTATTCATTCGTAACTTGAAATATGACTTAAAATAATCCTTGCTTAATGTTGACCCATTTTTAATGACCAATGCTATCCCTCCTTTATCTCCCAGGAAAACTGAGGTTAGATAGAACGCATCAAGTGGACTACCGATTTCGTTTGTTCATATAGTAGTTCCTCAGCTTTGTTAAGACTCTCCTCCAGGGATAGTGGCTGGTTTATAATTGAAAAACAACCGGAAAATTGCCCACGCAGGCTATCAAGGTTTCCCGATAGGCTCCCTGAAATTAACACAACAGGAACGCGGTAGCTTTGCGCAAGTATAGCAATATAACCAGGTGCTTTACCGTAAAGTGTCTGTTCATCACTTTTTCCTTCGCCAGTTATAACCAGGTCTGCCTGTTTAATAGATGAATCTATTTTAGAGGCATCAGCGATTAATTTTGCACCCGAAACCAAACACCCTCCGATTGATAACATTGCAAATCCGATTCCACCCGCAGCCCCGGAACCCGCTACTTCTTGGTAAGACTGCCCGATTTCCGCTTCAATTAAGTCTGCGAACTCCTGTATCCCTTTATCGTACTGCTTAACTTGCTCTTCATCTGCACCTTTTTGTGGTCCATAAATAACACTTGCACCTCTGGGTCCACGTAATGGATTGTCAACGTCACAAGCCACGCGTATATCAAGTTCCCCAAGTCTTGTATCCATACAATCCAGACTTACCTTGTTAACCTCCAGCAGATCCTTTCCAAAACCACTTAGCTGTGTTCCATTCTTATCCCAAGCTCGTAATCCTAATGCTTGGAGCAGGCCTAATCCAGCATCATTAGTCGAACTTCCACCCAACCCAAGAATTATTGAAGTACACCCCTGTGCAAGCGCATCAAGTATTACTTCACCTACACCGTATGATGTTGTAATATCAGGATTTCGTTGATTAGATGGGATTAGATCTAGTCCAGCTATAGCAGCATATTCAATTATTGCTGTATTTTTGTCAACGATTCCATAGGTGGTTTCAATTTTATCACCTAATGGCCCTGTACAATTTATGGGTACACGTCTACTGTCAGACGACTCCAACAACGTTTCTAATGTACCTTCCCCACCATCTGCCATCGGTTTCTTGGTTACATTGCA
Organism: Virgibacillus sp. DJP39; assembly: GCF_049310925.1. Classification (NCBI taxonomy): domain Bacteria; kingdom Bacillati; phylum Bacillota; class Bacilli; order Caryophanales; family Bacillaceae; genus Virgibacillus; species Virgibacillus sp. DJP39. The sequence continues at coordinate 2,335 of NZ_JBMERP010000005.1, forward strand.
GTTAGGAAAAATATCCAAAACAGCACGTTGCATAATATTTGCAGCCTGCGAAGCAGTCAAACTGTCTTTAAATGAATCCGGTGCAATCACTATATTTTTCATTGTAATGATACTCCCTTAGAGCTTTTTTTCTAATAATAAAGTTATTTTCAATATCTAGTTCTATTAACCAAAACATATGTTCTTGTTTATGTCAAGATTAAGCTTAAATACCTGTTTTTTTTTAACTTTATAGTACAACATTATAAATTACTAGTTGATCATTCCTATTCATTTTTAGAAAACTTGGCTTATCGCCAAGCTTTAATGGCAAAAGCCTTAGTTGCACTTATGCAGTAAGAAAAGATTTATACTTTCTTACCTGCTAAAATTAAAAAAACCACTAAGACTATCCTTAATGGTTTTCCTTAAAAATGTTATATCACCTTTACAAAAGTGACAAGATCCAGCCGATAACAACAATTGCGCCTATAATCATTAAAACAGTCCGAAGCATGAAATTCATCCTCTCATTCTTCATTAATTAGTGGTTATACTAAAATTACCCGAATTCGACTAATTATAAACTATAATATGTATATGCTGAACAAACGTTTCATATGTTACTTTTGAATTTCAAATAAATCATCCAGCTTACTCGTCATAAACGCATGAGCGTCCTCTACTCCCTTGTTATAAAATAGCGGTGCAATCTCTTCAGTAATAAAATCAAAAATTAATAAAGATGCTAAATGACTAATGTCTTCTCCACGTTCCTTTTCAAAATACCCCTTTATTAGCCCAGCCATGTCATCCTTTTGTTCTTTTGTTAGTTGAAACTTTGACTTCATCTAAATCCCCCTAAACTTGTTTTTATTCAGTATAACAATAATAGCATTTATAAAGCAGGAATTTGATGCATCATGTCGAATAAATAATTATTAGAGGAGGGTTTTAATGCAAACGTTTGATAATTTTAACTATGAACGCCCAAATCTAGGGAAAGAAAAAAGTGCGTTCACTAGTCTACTAAACACATTTAAGACAGCATCCTCGATTGAGGAAGCTAACAAAGCAATTAATGAAATTAACGAATTTCGAAATCATTTATCAACGCTGTTTAACCTTGTCTACATCCGCTCATCCATTGATACAAACGATGACTTTTATCAAAAGGAACGTGACTTCTTTGACGACATTGATCCCGAAATCAAAGAAATTAATACCGATTTCTACAAGGAGTTAGTCAAATCACCTTACCGTGATGATTTAGAAAAGCAGTGGGGAGAACAGTTATTCCAAATTGCAGATTTTGAAATCAAAGCATTTGATCCTAAAGTAATGAAGTTGCTTCAAAAAGAGAATAAGCTAACCTCTAAATATTCTAAGCTTGTAGCGTCAGCAGAAGTGGAATTTGAAGGGAAAACGTTAACTCTTGCCCAACTGAGTCCTTTTGCACAGGACAAAACTAGGGAAGTTAGAAAGAAAGCCGTTGAAGCAAGCGCTGGATTTTTTGCCCAGCATGCAGAGGAATTTGATACGATTTATGATCAACTGGTGAAAACCCGCCATGAAATCGCAACAACATTAGGATATAAGAACTTTGTGGAGTTGGGATATATCCGCATGCTTCGTATTGATTATGATGCTGGCAATGTATCTATTTTCCGAAAACAAGTTCGCGAATCCATCGTTCCTCTTGTTACAAAGCTTTACGAGAAACAAGCAGTACGAATTGGTGTTGATTCACTTAAAAGCTATGACGAATCATTTAAATTTAAAACAGGCAATGCAATTCCAAAAGGTACACCTGAATGGATTATAGAAAATGGAAAGAAAATGTATGAGGAATTATCAGCAGAAACAAATGAATTTTTCCATTATATGTTAGATCGCAAATTGATGGATTTAGAAGCGAAAAAAGGTAAAGAAGCTGGTGGATACTGCACGTTTATCGACGATTACCAGTCACCGTTTATTTTCGCCAACTTCAATGGTACCTCTGGTGATATAGATGTACTGACACATGAGGCAGGACACGCATTTCAGGTTTACGAAAGCCGTAATATTGGTATTCCTGAATATATCTGGCCAACCCATGAATCAGCTGAAATCCACTCCATGAGCATGGAATTTTTTACATGGCCCTGGATGGAATTGTTTTTCAAAGAAGATACGGAAAAGTACAAGTACTCCCATTTAGCAGATGGTTTACAGTTCTTGCCATATGGTGTTGCCGTTGATGAATTTCAACATCTCGTTTATGAGAACCCAGAGTGGTCACCAGATGAACGTAACCAGGCATGGAAAAAGCTCGAGAAAATCTATTTACCACACCGGGATTACGATGGAAATGAATACTTTGAGTCCGGTAGATTCTGGCAGCGCCAGGGTCATATTTATGATGTTCCTTTTTATTACATCGACTATACGCTTGCACAAATTTGTGCCTTCCAATTCTGGCAGCGCGCACAAGAAAATCATCAGTTAGCCTGGAATGACTACATAAAATTATGTCAACTAGGCGGTAAAAAGCCATTTCTCAGCTTAGTAGAATCAGCAAATTTGCAATCTCCTTTTAAAGAAGGAACCGTAGAATCTATAGTAGAGACTATTGAAAAATGGTTGGATTCAGTCGACGACAAATCACTTTAAGATTAGAAAACTTGGCTTATCGCCAAGCCTTAATGGCGAAAGCCCTAGTTGCACTTATGAATTAAGAAAGGACTTATTACTTTCTTACCTGCTAACAAAAGCGTAGGCGCCCGTTTATTGCCGTATGTCCTGTGCCCACGCAAAGTGGCGGTTTTAATCGAACATCCTTTATGAGATATAGGAAACATGAAGAGCGTAAGCTGTAGGACGTTCGACTAATGTCGAACTGTTATCGTAAGGAGGTCATGTGCGACACTAGGTAATGGGCGCTGGAGCTGGACGTGGCTGTTTAGGTGTCTTGTTAGAAAAAATAACCGCTACCCCCACTTAATAGAGGTAGCGGTTATTTTATTTGCCAGTACTCACACGACCAACCTGGCCGTCTTCAAGGCGAACTTTTATTCCGTGTGGATGAAATGAAGATTTTGTTAACAAATCCTTTACCACACCATTAGTCAGTTGACCAGTACGTTGGTCTTTTTTTAATACTACATCTACTTCCAGCCCCGGATGCACTTGATCCCGGTATCTTCCATCAACTGTCATGTTAACGACCCTCTCTAGCTAAAGCTAGTTTCATTATACATGAGAATCTTGCTTACTTCATCCACTCCGGCTTACCAAATCCTTTAAACTTCTCATCGATAATTTCTTCAAATTCCGGTGATTCAATAACTTCTTTGATATCCTTTGCCCAGTTTGTATCTAGATCTTTTGTATTTACAACTACCCTGTTGCGATAATCATCAGGCATATTTTCAAGAACCAATGCATCTAGTAAATCTAAATCTGCTGCTAGTGCATAATTCCCCGGTACTGCTGCCAAATCTTCAGTCTCAACGGTTCGCGGTAATTGCCCGGCTTCTACTTGTTGGAAAACAAGATTTTTAGGATTTTCAATTACATCATCAATAGTTGCACGTAGTGGATCAATATCGTCTTTAATTTTTATTAATCCAGCATCCTGTAGCATAATTAAAGTTCTTGCGAGATTAGTTGGATCGTTTGCAATTGTAATTGCACTACCATCCTCGATTGCTTCTAGTGAATCATATTTGTTTGAATAAACACCCATTGGAGCTGTTGGTACTATTTTTATTTCAGATAGATCCATGTTATGTTCTTTTTCAAAGGCTTCAAAATATATTTTATGCTGAAATAAATTGGCATCCAAGTCACCGTTGTGGAGCGCCTTGTTTGGTTGTATATAATCACTAAACTCCGTATTTTTAACCGTGTATCCTTTTTCCTCAAGTAATGGTTTCAATGCCTTTGTTACCATGTCACTATAAGGTCCGACCGTTGCGCCAAAATTGATTACCTTCTTGTCATCACCTGATCCACCAGTTGCACCCTCATTTGATCCACAAGCAGCAAGCACCAACACTATTAATAAAGTAAAAATTAATCCTAAACCTTTTTTCATTTTATAATTCCTCCCTTTTATCGTTTGTTTACTGCTTTTGCAATAAAGTCCCCTGTATATTGAATCACTTGAACTAGTACTATTAAGACTACTATCGTCGTGTACATTACTAAATCATCGTAGCGGTAATAACCATATCTTATCGCCAAATCTCCAATACCTCCGCCGCCAATTGCACCAGCCATCGCTGAATAACCGATTAAGCTAATTGTTGTAATTGTAAGGCCACTAATTATCCCTGGTTTTGCTTCAGGCAAGATAATATCCTTTATAATCATCCAAGGAGAGGCACCTACTGAAATCGCTGCTTCAATTACTCCTCTATCAATCTCCCTGGCTGAGGACTCTACTATTCTCGCAAAAAATGGAATAGCTGCAACGGATAACGGTACTGCCGCTGCAGTTGGACCAATTGTTGTCCCCAATATTTCGTTTGTAAAAGGTAACAGAAATATTAGTAGAATGATAAATGGAATGGAGCGAATAAGGTTTGTGACTATACCCGCAATACCTTTTACTACTTTATTTTCCAAAAAGAACCCTTTGTCAGTCACATATAACAGAATCCCAAGCGGAAGACCGATCACAATAGCAACAAGCAGCGCAATACCAACCATGTACAGTGTTTGAAAGAAAGCAGTATTTAACTCTGGCAAAATTTCAATCAACCGGCTAAATTCCATATTGAATCACCTCCACCTGTTTCACGCGATTCTCTAAATAAGCAATTGCTTTTTCCACTTCATCCTTACTTCCGTTCAATTCCATAATAAAGATTCCAAGTGGTGCATCCTGAATATATTCAACTTTTCCGTGTAAAATATTTCCGCTAACCTGAAAGCCCTGCAACATATCGGATACGATTGCTTCTTCAGCAAGCTTTCCTCGAAACTGAAGCTTTACTAGTGTACCCTCACACGCAGCCAGTAGCTTTTCAGGTAAAGTAAATTGTAATATAGTTTGAATAAAGTTTTTGGTTAGCTCCTCTTTTGGTTTTGAGAAAATGTCATATACGGGACCTCTCTCAACAATCCGGCCATCCTGCATAACTGCACAACGATGACAAATTTCTTTTACAACCTCCATCTCATGTGTTATTAAAACCACTGTGATGCCAAGTTCTGTATTAATTTTTTTCAATAAAGCCAAGATGGACTTGGTAGTGCTGGGGTCAAGTGATGACGTTGCCTCGTCACACAATAGCACTTTCGGATTATTCGCAAGCGCCCTGGCAATACTGACTCGCTGCTTTTGACCACCGCTTAGCTGAGCTGGGTAATGATTAACTTTGTCAGATAAACCTACTAATTCCAGTAGTTCTATTACTCTATATTTACGACTGACCTTTCCAATTCCCGCTGCTTTTAATGCAAATGACACATTTTCAAATACTGTTTTAGAAGCGACTAAATGAAATCCTTGAAAAATCATTCCGATTGATTGTCTTGCTGTTCGCAACTCTCTTGGTGACAACGTTAGTAAGTTAACACCGCCAACAAGGACAGCTCCTGAAGTTGGACGCTCCAGAATGTTCATACACCTGAGCAACGTACTTTTACCAGCACCACTGTAGCCAACAATCCCGTAAATTTCACCTTTGTTGACTTCCAATGAAACACGATCAACACCAACTACTTGTTGATTTTTTGTAAAATAAATCTTTTCTATATCCTGAAGTTCAATCATCAGCTGTCCCCTTTCTTGTCTCACTCTAAAGATTGGAACGTAAAAACCCCTCTTCCATAATGAAAGAGGGGTTGATTGTTGTATTCAATCCTTATCTCTCAGAATGGTAAACTTCATTCTGCAGGAAGTAGCACCACTCCAAAAGGAAGGTTGCTGTGACATTAACGGGCCTGATCCCTCCGTCACTCTGGATAAGATATGTAGTTGTTGTAAAAATTAATTAAGACTAATCATATAGCCGTTTGATCCGTTTGTCAATAACCTTTTTCAGAAAACTTTCAGCTCGCCTATTCTCCTGGCTGCCTCTGTCAATCTAGCTTCGTCTGCCAGCAATCCTACTCTGACGTAACCTTCCCCAGCAGCTCCAAACCCATTCCCTGGTGCTGTAACAACATGGGCTTTCTCCAATAATAAGTCAGCAAATTCCTCTGAACTATATCCTTCTGGTACTGGTAGCCATGCAAAAAACGTTCCTTTTGGAGCCTGTACCTTCCAGCCGAGCTCATTTAGTTTCTCGATGAAACAATCACGTCGACTTTCATAGATAGATACCAACTCCTCAACCGTATCCTGATTACCATTTAATGCCTCGGCTGCAGCATATTGTACACCACCGAACAAACTCACAAACAAATGATCCTGGATTAAGTTGAGACTCTCAATTACTGAGCTGTTCCCCACTGCAAACGCAACACGCCACCCAGCCATATTATAGGTTTTTGACAATGTATACATTTCTACACCAATGTCCTTCGCTCCCTTTGTCTGCAAGAAGCTCTGTGGTTTTTGACCATCAAAGCCAATTGAACCATACGCAAAATCATGAAGAACACAGATATTATTTTTTTTGGCTACAGAAACTGTTTCATCGAAAAAAGCTTTTGTTGCAGTCGCAGATGTCGGGTTGTTCGGGTAATTTAAAAACATCAATTTAGCTTCTTGAAAAACATCCTCAGAAATTTTTCTGTAGTCAGGCAAAAAATTGTTTTCCTCAAGCAGAGGCATTAATTCTGTTTTTGCATTTGCCAGTGCAATCCCAGACATGTAATCTGGATAACCTGGATCGGGCAATAATGCCAAATCACCAGGATTTAACAAACATTGACTTAGTTCTACGAGTCCAGATTTTGCACCAAATAATAGTGCTACCTCCGTTTCTGGATCTACCTCAACTCCATACTCCCTTTTGTAAAAATCCGCCATTGCTTTTTTCGCATATAAAAAGCCCTGAAAAGGAGAATATTTATGATTAATCGGATCTTGCGCTGCATCACGCAAAGCTTCTACTATATTCTCTGGTGTAGGTAAATCAGGATTCCCTTGCCCCAAATTTATTACGTCATGTCCCTCACTTTTTATTTGCTGAACCTTTTTTACAAGCTTCGCAAAAAACTGTTCAGGCAGCCGCTTTAATGTATCGGATTGCTCAAATTTATGCATTTACGTCACTTCCCCACTTTACTAATTGTAACTAATAATAGACTTGGTTGAAAAGTTTGTAAAGAAGGAAAAAGAAGCGACTAGGATCAAACAAAAATTTTGAAGAAATACTTCACCACTTGCTATATAACAATCAGTTCATTACGATTTCCGGTACTTAATATGCAAATCAATTACTGCTTCCCTTGTCGGAATCATGTTATAAAACAAGCAATTGTGATAGAATAAACTACATCTTAAACGAAAAAAGGAGATAACATGACTTACCATACACTATTTTTAGACATAGATGGCACTATTTTACGCCCCGACCATACAGTAATGGACTCAACTAAAGATGCTATTGAACAAGTTAAAAAGCAAGGCATCGATGTTTTTATAGCCACAGGACGTCCGCTTCATGAGGTTTATGGACTAGCCGAGGAATTAAAGGTGAACTCCTTTATAGGCTACAATGGCGCATTCGCTATCCACCAAAAAAATACATTAGTTAACGAGCCAATGAATTCCCAAACAACTGATTATTTTCTTGAGACCGCTCGTAAATTCCAACATGATATCGTCATTTATACAAGTGAGAAAAATTACTATACATCACTTAACTCCGATGCAACGAAAGCATTTATTGATGCATTTCATCTTAAAGAGAATGAACAACTTAGACCTGAACATCAGATAAACGATAAAATTCTCAGTATGACGCTGATCAACTTTGACGATAATGATTTAAAACATTATTCCACAGATGATGACTTGTATATGTCGCCAGTGAACGTAAATGGAATCAGTAATTGTTATGATGTCATCAGAAAACAGGTTAACAAAGGCGAAGCAATAAAAGTTATTCTGCAGAAATTTAACCAAACAAAAGATGGCGCAATAGCATTCGGTGATGGAATGAACGACAAAGAAATGCTTCAGGAAGTAGGCGAAGGTTTTGCCATGGGAAACGCACACCCCGACCTATTTCCCTACGCAAAACAACGCACAACAACCGTAACCGAATCCGGCATCTACAACGGCCTAAAACAACTAGGCCTTGTTGAATAATATGGTGCCTGGCACTTTTTCCATTTATTACCATAATTTTATCAAACGGAGGAACCTATGCTAACTTTTGAAGAAAAACTGACTGTAGTTAATAAATTTCCTGAATTAAACCGCAAGGACATATCAATGGGACGTGTGAATTTCCATTATGAAAATAGTGCTATCGACAAAAAAATAGTTGTTCATAACTTACATCCTAACGGCAATGGTTTTGTTTACGCCAAGAAAATTGGTGGCTACAAAACAGATAGAAATGGGATGATAAATGTTCGGGATTATTCAGAAAAAGAATTGTTTGAAATCATCCAGCAGGCCATCCAATCCCTTTCACCAGAGGCAAATACGGAAGTAATTCCGGACGATGAAAGCTGGATAAATGCAAATGAACAAACCTTGTTGCTCACTTATGAAGATGGATTATGGAACGTTTATGCAGGGCAAAACCTTGACGGATCTTTCCATTCCTATAAACAAGCTATACAATTCTTAGATGAAGAAGGATTTGAAAGAGCATTGTAAAAACAAAAGCGAAAGCAACGTATGATCTGCGTCCATGCCACATTGGGTAGTTTGGTTTTACCACCCTAATGTGGCATGCTTAATTGAACACACTTAAATAGATAAGCGTTAGTGAATTCACGTTCACTTATCGTAAAGAGGTCAATGCGCTTCACCAGGTAATGTTCGGGCGCATGCGCTGGACGTAACTGATTATGCACCTTAGTTTATCTACAGCCTAAAATTTTATAGTTTTCCTAAACAAAACTGGGTAATTAAAAATCCAGTTTTGTTTGAGTGTAAAAACAATTGTCTCAGTAACTTTTTTGGAAAATTCGGGTGCGCCTGTCACTTTCACCAATTATCCAAAAGTCCAAACTCTTTTGCAGATTACTCATATAATGATTTGTAAAAAGATGACATGTAGGGGGACAATTTTTATGAAAAATTACTTAAAGTGGTCGGAGGTACCTTATGCCGGAGAATCAAATCTACCTAATAATCCAGTTACACCTGTTGCAGGTTCCTGGCCATTATTTTATTTGAAAAGAGATGAACATGGAAGCTACCTTGATCCAAATGGTGAAAAAATGGTACTTCCGATAAAAAATCCTAATGGTATTAATTTTGAGAGAGAGTTGTTAGCTGTCAAGCATACCTTAAGAAATCTTACTCCGCTTCAGGAAAAGATTGCTACTTATTATGGATCAGGCTCCCCTACAAAACAATGGACACCAGTTATCGATCGTTTACTGGATTCTTACGTACCTGACCCCACACATGCTGCTAGGATATTAGCTGCCACACAAGCTGCTATTAATGACACATTACTAATAGTTTGGGATTTAAAATATCGTTTTGACGTTGCAAGACCTAACCAGTATGATCAAAATTTGCAAACATATTTGTGCACACCAAGATTCCCTACTTACCCATCTGGGCACGCAACAATGTCTGGTTGCGCAGAAACGGTACTAAGTTATTTATTTCCTAAAGAAGCAAGAAAGCTTCGAAAAATTGCTGAAGCCGATGCAAAAAGCCGTTTATATGCAGGCGTTCACTTTCCAATCGACAATGATGAGGGAATTGAATTGGGAAGATACATTGGCAAGAAGATTGTAGATTACATGAAAACACAACGGGACAGTTACTTGAACCAAATTGATATAGTTTATCGAGACGACCAGCATGCTCAAATCTTTCCAGACGATTACCACCAGTTTATCCCCTTCGAATTCGAAAACGACTGTACTTCTCTTGTTATGGGGCAAGAAACTTCAAATAAAGACCATAACACTCATTCTCCTAAGCCAACGTTATTTCTATAGATTAAATAAATGGGGGTCAGATATTATTTCTGATTCTTCTTATTAATACCCACACAGAAGATACTCTTCTTAACCCCATACTTGAGTCTCTAAAGTCAATTAAGACAATCTATGGAAATGTGATACTAGATAAAAACACGCCATCCGATTTGGGAGGCGTGTTTCCGAGTTTTTATCTATACCTTGTTTGATTTTTTTGCCAATCTAACTAATAAATAGGCAACAGGTGTATCCACCAATGCTATACAAAATTTAAAGATGTATTGAGTCACGATCATACTTATCAAAACATTAGCAGGAACAAGTCCCCAGAAAGCAATCGTAATAAACAATGTTGTGTCGATCAATTGACTTGTCATCGTCGAAAGATTGTTTCGTAGCCAAAGCTTTTTTTCACCATGTTTCTTTTTAAGACTATGAAAAATAGTAACATCTAAATTTTGACTTGCAATATATGCAATAAGGCTTGCTAGTATTACCCTAAAGCTACCACCTAAAATCATTTCAAATTCAACTTGTGCTCCGAATACTGGTGCAGCAGGGAGTTGAATGGCGATATAGATAAAGACTAATGCAACGATCTGTGTAACAAATCCAGCCTGAACTGTCTTTCTTGCAGCATCTTTTCCATAGACTTCACCAATAACATCCGTAATTAAATAGGTAGCCACATAAACAACTGCAGCCGCTGGCAGTATAAACTCACCGACACTAAACAATTTCACTCCTAAAATATTAGAAATAAGTAAAAGTCCTACAAATAATGCGTTTAAATAAATAAACATATAATCCTCTTCCTGTTGTGTTGGAATGGATCAAAGCAACCCTCTAGTAAAAAGTACTACCTATTATCAATTTTCTCGGGATAGAGATCATGATTCATCATACGGTGATCTGCCATTTTTTCAAACTTAGTTCCTATCTTTCCATAATTACAAAATGGGTCGATAGAAATACCTCCACGTGGTGTGAATTTCCCCCATACTTGTATATAACGTGGATCCATCAAGTCTATTAAATCATTCATGATAATGTTCATACTATCCTCATGAAAATCACCATGATTTCTAAAGCTGAATAAATATAGCTTTAAAGACTTGCTTTCAACCATTTTTACATCAGGAATATAGCTGATATAAACTGCACCAAAATCTGGTTGACCAGTTTTCGGACAAAGTGTAGTGAATTCTGGACAGTTAAGCTTTACAAAATAATCTCTGTTCTGGTGCTGGTTGTCAAATGTCTCCAAAACCTCTGGGGTGTAGTCGAAATGATAGGCTGTTCCCTGTCTCCCCAAAAGAGTCAAATCTGTTAAATCTTCATCGCGTCTGCCTTTCATTCTGTTTACCTCCTTTCCAATTGTTTTTTTAAGCGCAAAAAAACCACGAACCCAAGGGGCACATGGTTTGAATAATCACATATGTCCTTAGTTTTTTATAGAGGGTTAAAAGCTAAGAACCTCTCCCGAATTAACGGATATATTCTCCATTACACTCCGCTAATTATATAAGCGAAGAAAACCAAAGTCAATTTTATTTTATGAAAAGTTTTGGTTGGTGCCTGGCACTATTTCCAATTATTTACATTTACTTCTTTCCAAGTCCGAACTAGACCATTTACAATTGGGGTTATTACGTCCAGGTCTGTGTTATATTTGCTGTGGGAAAGCGGTGTCCAGCTTGTTGGCCACCCTCCGACATTGACCTGGATGTCTTCTGTAACGGCTACTTGATAGTGTTTGTTTAGGCCTTTTAAAGGAAATGCCAGAACATCATCTTTGTCATAAAAATTTATCCATTCACCTGTAACTTTGGGGTGAGCCCTTGCTAATCCAGGGGAAGGGACGTGAATCGGTTGTCCAAATTCAGGATAGCGCATAGACCAGAGTGCCAATGGACTACCCATTGTATAGAATAGTGCTAACGTTTCATCGCTATCAATTGGAGTTTGTGAAACAATTCCCATCGTCTTTGGTCCAATATTTTCACGTTTGAATTGTAGGTCATAAAAATAATTACTAGCGACAACAGATCCTAAGCTATGACTGATAATACACAGTGGCGCAGAATCCCCTGCCTGCTCCTTCAATTTTCGGATAGATTTTGCTACTATTGCATTAACACGATCATAGTTTTGATTTTCTTGCTTTGTTGGCTGGTATGCCACAGCATCTGCTAAAAACTCAATCACAAACCGCCTTAAATACAAATAGTCTAAGTCGGTATTCGCTTTCAGGCGTTCCGTCAGTTCCTGCTCTTCCTGCTCAAACACTGACGACCAGAAGACTGGTTCAAGTACAATTTCCTGGTCTGCATTTTCAACCCCCAGCTTCTCAGAAAACCGTTTTCTGATTTTGCGTATCATTTCATCTGCGAAATCGTGGTCTGGTGTTCCTGCACCATGCAGAAAAGCAACTGCAATTTTTTGTGTCATAGCACAACCTCCAAATTAATTTACCTATTAATAATAACTATACCGCTAAATAGAAGAGTCGTTAAGCTTAATTTGACCTACTCCATAAGTTCCAGTTTACTGGGAACATAATACTGTATAAAATTACAATAGTGAATATCTCTGCTACCTTTATGCCCTTGAAATAGATCGAGCAATATTTCCCGATTTATGTATCTCGGTATATCTGTCTCAGAAGATTTATAGTAGGAATAACTGCTCCAGGGATAGTCTTCCGCTCTAGCAACTATTTCTGCCTGAACTGGGTTCATATGAATATACCTACTTACAGCTAGCATGCCGGAACGATCATTGATAATTTCACTGAAATATCTTTTTTCAAAGACATGGCCTGTAAGTATATGTCTTATATTAAAATAATTTGCGTATCGCTTATTTATCAGTGCCATAACTTTAGAGATTGAATGCTCTTTTGAACGGAGCTGAAGATGATAGTGGTTTGACATAAAACAATAAGAGGCAATTTCAAATGAAGTTTTCTCATGAACATAATTAAGAATTTGAAGAAAAGCGTCATAGTCTTCATCATTCCTGAAAAGCGTATCTTTTCGATTTCCTCTACAGCTAATATGATAGAAAGAGTTAGGAACCCAAATTCTTGGCTTTCTCATACTGTTGCCACCCCCTTTTTAATACAATAAATTAGATTGTATTGGAAAGCAAAATGAAAAAATCCAATTAGTTACAAAGAAAGTCAGCTTTCTAGTAATCTTTTACAATTAAAATCTCAATTTCCTAAACATAAATCAAAATTTACCCTAAATTCAAAAAGAAAAAATCAATTTTATAAAAGTTCGGGTGGTGCCAGGCACAATTGGAAGTTGTCTCCTAATTGTGCCTGGCACCACACGATTTCCACCCGATTTTACACTCTTTCTAACATCCGTTCGAGGGCGACTTTTGCCCATTTGGAAATTTCCGAATCTACCTTAATTTGATTAAGAACGTCTCCTTTCTCGATTGTTTCCATTGTCCACAATAAGTGTGGAAGGTCAATCCGGTTCATGGTTAAACATGGACACATTTGCGGGTTTAAAGAGAACACTTTTTTGTCCGAATGCTGTTTCGTCAATCTATTAACAAGGTTCATTTCTGTCCCCACAGCCCACTTCGTACCAGGCTCAGCATTACTAATCTTTTCAATAATATACTTCGTTGAACCAGCGTAATCGGATAATGCAACTACTTCACGGCTACATTCCGGATGAACAATGATATTCACCTCAGGGTCGCTCGTACGAATGTCCTCTACATTTCCAATAGTAAAATTTTCATGTACCGAGCAATGACCCTTCCATAAAATCACACGAATCTTGTCTAAATCACCATCATACTCAAATCGTTCTAAAATCGGGTCCCAGACTGCCATTTGATCTAACGGAATCCCTAAATCATATGCCGTGTTTCGCCCTAAATGCTGGTCAGGCAGAAATAAAATCCGCTCTTTTTGAGTAAATGCCCACTCCAACATTTTTTTCGCATTAGATGATGTAACTGTCGCCCCACCATTTTTCCCTACAAAGCTCTTGATTGCTGCAGTTGAGTTGACATATGTTAATGGAATAATTGTGTCACCAACGGCTTGCTGCATCTCTTCCCAGCCACGTTCAGTCTGATCAATGTTAGCCATATCAGCCATTGAACAGCCTGCACGCATGTCCGGTAAAATTACTTTCTGTCCATCTCCTGTTAAAATATCTGCAGTTTCTGCCATAAAATGAACACCACAAAACACGATGTATTCCGCCTTTGAATTTTTAGCGGAAACCTGCGCTAGCTGTAGAGAATCACCTGTTACATCTGCGAATTGAATAACTTCATCCTTTTGATAATGGTGTCCAGGGATAAAAACCTTACTCCCAAGACTTTCCTTGATTTTCCTTACTCGAGTCTCCATTTCCTGAACTGGAATCGACTTGTAGTGATCTGGGAGCATCTGTTGGCCGCTATTTTGAATCATATCTAATAAACTCATTTTTACCCTCCTATTTAACTAACAGACTAATATCTAATGATGTTACGGAATGTGTAAGAAAACCTAATGAAATAAAATCAACACCAGTGTCCGCATAATCTGATAAATTTTTAAGTGTGATTCCCCCTGATGCCTCTGTATTAATATGCTTTGGAACAATATTCGTAAATTCACGTACCTCAGCAGGTTTTCGATTATCAAACATAATTACATCAGCCCCAGCTTCAACAGCCTCGAGAACCTGTTCCCGGCTCTCTGTTTCCACTTCAACCTTAACCATATGCCCACTTTTTTCGCGAACTGCTGCGACTGCCCTCGTTATCGATCCACAAAATGAAATATGATTGTCCTTTATCATGATCCCATCATAAAGTCCGAAACGATGATTTTTTCCACCACCCGCTACGACAGCGTATTTTTCAAGCATTCGCAGCCCTGGGGTTGTCTTGCGCGTATCGCAAAGCTGAATGGATCCATCATTTAGCGTTTCTACTGCTTGCCTTGTCATGCTTGCTATCCCACTCATTCGTTGGATCAAATTTAAAATTACCCGTTCTCCTCCAAGGATCGTAACAATTGGACCAGCTACTTCTGCAATTGACTCACCAGCTGTCACAGAATCTCCGTCTTTGTAAAAATAGGTGACCTCAACACTGCTATCTAATAATTGATAAGCTGTTCGGATAATTTGTAATCCAGATAGGATGCCTCCTGCTTTCGCATAAAATATTCCTCTTCCCAGCGCATCATGCTGGAAAATTGTGCTACTTGTGCAATCACCGTCTCCTATATCTTCTATTAAAAATGATCGAAGCATTTCCTGTAGTTTTATTTGATTCATCATTTAATCTCCTCATACTCTAGTTGGATGCGGATAATTTCTTCACGTGTCTCCCGTCCATTTAATAATGGATAATCCAATCGGTAATGTGTACCTCTACTTTCTCTTCGCATTAGTGCAGATGTGGTGATAAGCCATGCGGTTGTTAACATATTCACAATCTCAATCTCACTAAAAGAAAGATTAGTTAAATTAACCTGGAAGAAGTCAAACGTTTCTAGCCAGTCTTTCATTGCTAGTAAATCCGCTTCATTTCGCACTACCCCAACATGATGCATCATACGTTGTTTAATTGATTGTTTTGTTGGGAGCTTTATTAACTGGTTTCCTTTTTTCACAGAATACGATTTACGTATTGCCGCCTCTCTTTCTCTTGTCAAAATCGCCTCAGCAGTCATATTGCCAAAAACAATACCTTCTAACAATGAATTACTTGCAATTCTATTTGCACCATGAACTCCCGTACAAGCTACTTCTCCGACTGCATACAAACCATCCATTGATGTTCTGCCATCACGACCAGCTCTGACTCCACCAATCATAAAATGTGCCCCAGGTATGACAGGCAAAAGACCCCTTTCCACGTCTATTCCATTCTTCACACAAAGCTGATATATTGTTGGAAAACGACTAGAAAAATTAGTAACCTTGGTTATATCTAAATAAACGCGGCTTCCCTTATTTATTTTAGTAAATATGGTGCGTGCCACTATGTCCCGTGGTGCTAGATCCTTCAGCTCATGAACCCCCTCCATAATAAATTGTCCATCCTGGTCGATTAACCTAGCACCTTCTCCCCTGACTGCTTCTGAAATAAGACCTAATGTACGAATACCGTTATATAAAAGGGTTGGATGAAACTGAATAAATTCCATATCGGCAAGTTCTGCACCTGCACGATATGCCATTGCGACTCCATCACCAGTTACCGTTCTATCGTTTGATGTATACAAAAAAAGTTCCCCACATCCTCCAGTTGCAAGAATAGTAGAATCCGCAATTTGATTCATTACATCACCATTACAATTCTTTGTCGTTACACCAACACATTGATTATTCTCAACAATTAAATCAACTACGGCTTCATTTTCAATAATCGTTACTTTATTTTTCACTTTTTCCAGCATAAATGTAACCAATGCTTTTCCGGTACCATCTCCCTGAGCATGTAAAATTCTTCTCTTTAAATGGCCACCTTCTCTTCCCAGGTTCCACGTTCCATCTGCATTCAAGTCAAATTCCAGTCCACTTTTGACAAGTTCAGCTAATTGTCCAGGTCCACTTTGAATGAGCGTTTGCAGGTTTTCTGTATCGTTATGCTGACACCCAGCTACCAGTGTGTCTTGAAAATGATCTTCCCAACGGTCATCTGCATCAACAGCGGCTGCGATTCCACCTTGTGCCTGAAAGGAATTACTGGCTGTCTTGTTTGACTTTGTGAATATAATCACATTTCTATCCATAGCTAATTTGTCTGCTGCAGTTAACGCAGCTATTCCGCTTCCAACAATAATGATATCGTAAAAAGCCATCTTTTTATCTCCTTAATATTGTAATGTATATTTATATGTCTTGACACCTATATTTACACAAGATTAAACTGTTGACAAGAGTTTTTTTACTTTTTAGAAGGGAGTGCTCGTATGATTTATTTAGATTATGCCGCTACGACACCCATGTCAGAGGAGTCTTTAGCTATATTTAACCAAGTATCTAAATCTTTTTTTGGAAACCCAAGCAGTCTCCATGATAGCGGCGAACGGGCATCTCAGCTACTTGAAACCTGTCGGGAAGAATTAGCTGGATTACTGGGTTGCTTAAGCAAAGGTTTATTTTTTACAAGCGGGGGTTCGGAGTCAAATATTCTTGCTCTGACATCTCTAATTGACGCTCACAAAGTAAAAGGTAATCATCTGATTACAACCCTTTCTGAGCATTCATCTATCTATAATTTTTTTACTCATTTGGAAAATGGCGGTTTTGAAGTGACCTATCTTCCACTTGATCAGCATGGGCAGATTCGCTTAGAAGATTTACGAAAAGCTATACGTGAAACAACAATTCTTGCTTCTATTCAACATGGAAACGGTGAAATTGGTACCATTCAACCGATTGAATCAATTGGCAATCTACTTCATCAGCATCAGATTTTATTTCATTGCGATGCTGTTCAAACATTTGGAAAAGTTCCAATCAACGTTACCGCAAGTAAAATTGATAGTCTCTCTGTTTCCAGCCATAAACTGTATGGACCTAAAGGTGTAGGAGCAGTTTATATCAATCCTGCCGTTAAATGGAATCCACAGCTTCCTAACACAACTCATGAAAGTGGACTACGACCAGGGACCATAAATGTACCAGGAATAGCCTCGTTTGTTACTTCCGCAAAAACAGCATGTGATGATAGAATAGTAGAATATACAAGATTAATAGAAATTCGGGAAGCTTTAATTGAAAAACTAAGGAAATTCCCAATCAACGTTCATGTCGAAGGACACCCTTCAGAACTTCTGCCAGGAATACTTGGGCTTCGAATAGAAGGAATTGAGGGACAATATATCATGTTAGAATGTAATCGATATGGTATAGCAATTTCGACTGGAAGCGCATGCCAGGCAGGTAATCAAAAGCCATCAAGACTTATGAAAGCATTGGGTAGGTCAGACACTGAGGCAAAACAGTTTATTCGCCTATCATTTGGAAAACATACAACAGAACAAGATATTGAAACAACCGTTGACGTCTTAAAAAAAATCACTGAAAAATTTCACTTAAAGGGAGGTACATGAATGAGTAAACCAGAAAAATACACATCAGCCATGCGACAGGAAATGATTTTAAAAAGACTGAAGGATGAAGAAAGACCAATTACTGGAAGTGAGTTTGCTGAAAAAGCAAATGTTAGCAGGCAAGTGATTGTTCAGGATGTATCTATTTTAAAAGCCAAAAACGAACCAATTATCGCGACAAGCCAAGGCTATATGTATTTAGCAAAACCTACTGATGAGGCAGCTCATAAATTAATTGTAGCTTGTAAACATAGACCTGACCAAACTGGGGAAGAACTAACGATTATTGTAGATCACGGTGTTACGATAAAAGATGTTTCAGTTGAACATCCAGTTTATGGGGATTTAAACGCATCGCTTATGATCAGCAACCGGCATGAAGTCGAGCAGTTTATTAAACGAATACAAGACACAAAAGCCACCTACCTATCCATACTGACAGAAGGTGTTCACATGCACACACTAGAATCAGACTCAAAAGAAAAAATAGACGCCGCCTGCAAAGACCTAAAAGCAGCCGGGATCCTGCTATAACCTAAGTGCCAGGCACAATTGGAAGAAACTTCCAATTGTGCCTGGCACTTATCGAGCAAATTAAAAACCCGAGCTTGTTTGCTCGGGTTTTTTCATCTTTAGGCCCACCACATGTCGGCAGGCTTTTCTTCTATAAGAACACTTTTCAGATTTGCTACTGCTTTACTGAATCCTTCATCAATCGACATAATTGGATCTTCGTGCTCGATACTTACTACATAATCGTAGCCGTACGTTCTTAGTGCACTAATTATATTGGACCATTCCTGTATTCCATGACCATAGCCGACCGATCGGAAGCTCCATGCCCGCGTTTGCACATCTCCGTAAGGCTGCATATCTGTCAGGCCGTACATATTCACATTCTCCTGATCAATATATGTATCTTTGGCATGGAAATGATGAATGGCATTTTCCTTACCCAATATTTTAATCGCAGCTACTGGATCAATACCTTGCCACCATAAATGACTTGGATCTAGGTTTGCACCAATTGCATCACAGGTTGCTTCTCTTAATTTAAGCATTGTATGCGGCGTATGAACTAAAAATCCTGCATGTAACTCTAGTCCAACCTTAATACCATGATTCTTTGCGAATTGTCCTTGTTCCTTCCAATATGGAATCAGTTTTTCTTCCCATTGCCACTTCAGTATATCCGAGTATTCGCCTGGCCATGGTGTTACAGGCCAATTAGGATATTTTGCTTCCTCGTGATCACCAGGAGTCCCAGAAAATGTATTTACAACAGGTACATCCATTAATTCGGCTAATTTAACTGTTTTCACAAAGGCATCATGTGAATCTGTAGCAAATTGTTTATCTGGAGAGATTGGGTTACCGTGGCAGCTAAAAGCACTAATTTTTAACCCACGAGAATGAACCTTTTCCAGGTATTCTTTTCGCTTTTCCTCACTTGCCAATAAATTATCAACGTCGCAATGCGCATTACCAGGATAGCCGCCAGTACCTATTTCAACAGCCTGTAAACCAGAGGCCTTTGCATGGTCAAGCATTTCTTCAAAAGACTTCCCTGAAAATAACACAGAAAATACGCCTAACTTCATATAATCACCTTCATTCAAAATATTTTTCATTCATTAGTTAAAACGGACACTCTTTCCTGTTTCATTACTCTTGTAAATTGCTTCTATTAGTTTCGTTACCTGCATGGCTTGCTCTGGTTTTACAACTAATTCAGCCTCACCCATACAACTAGCAACAAAATTTTGAGCCTGCAGTAGTCCTATATTATCTTCCTTAGAGGAAAATTTCGCTTCGCTACTAAAAAATGTTCCATACTTAGGTTGATATAATTCAAATGGAAAGACATTAAAACCTCCGTCTACACCTGATACGCTAAGACTTGTTACATCTTCCTTAATATTTGCAGCCCATGAGCATTCAAGCATCAGCGATTGGCCATCCTCAAACGTAATATATCCTGTTACATGATCATCCACATCAAAGGTTTCATGGTCAAAACTTCCCCATTCATTCAGCTGATTTGGCGTTTTACTTAAACGGTTATACGTCTTCCCCATTACTTCAACAGGCTTTGGATCTCCCATCAACCAAATAGCTAAATCCAGCAAATGACAACCCCAGTCAATTAAACTGCCTCCACCCTGCAAGTCCTTATTGGTAAACACGCCCCAACCAGGAACTTTTCGACGTCTTAATGCCTGAACCCGTGTTACTAGTGGGGCTCCAATTTCGTTATTTAAAACTGCTTGCTTAGCAACTCGTGCTTCTTGTGAATGACGGAAGTGATAAGCAATTGATAACTGCGTACTAGTTTCATTCGCAGCAGCAATCATATCTTCACATTCTTTTGTCGTAATTGCCATTGGTTTTTCACACAGAACGTGAACGCCAGCCTTTAATGCCTGAATAGCTATATCTGCATGAAATTTATTTGGTGTACAAATCGTAACGGCGTCAACATGCTCAAACAATTCCTGATAGTCACTAAAAGCATTTGGGATATTAAATCTACCAGCTACTTCCTGTGCACGTTCACTATTCATATCCAGTACTGCAGTGATTTCTACACTGTCTTTTAACGCAAGATATGCCGGTATATGACGGTCCTGCGCAATTCCGCCCACACCGATAATTCCCATTTTTAGTTTAGTCATTGTATTACCCTTTCTGTTGTAAAATTTCAGGCCAGCTTCGGTGGTCTACTCTTTTGCTGTATTCTCTAACCTCTCACGCCCAGTAACTGGTGGAATTCCTCCCTTACTTACTCTTCGTAGTTGATGAAAACTGCGACGTAACAGTTGCATTTATTTCCTGCAAACCTTTACTAAATTGGTACTGATCCAGCGCTGCTGAAAAACACTCGCTTTCCGTGGGGAACGCTTCAGCCTCCTCGGAGCAAAAATCGCTCACTGCGGGGTCTTCAGACTGTTCCTTTCCCACTGGAGTCTCGCATTTTTCCTCCGCTTAGTTAGCTTTCTGTTTAAGGTAGTAGAATTCCTGTAAAAACGCAGAATTCTTAGTGTAGGCAGAATACGAAGACTCCTGCGGGAACAGCGCGAGTCCGAAGACCCCGGAAGAAGCGTTCTTTGCTTCTGAGGAGACTGAGGCCGTGCCCGCGGAAAGCGAAGTGTTCTGCCGGAACGGCGTCGATAAAATTTTCACTACGTCGCATTCTATAGTAGCAATACGTCTTTCAGTCTTTCCTTCACCTTTTAGGTGTCTAAGTCCTTCTGATATTGCACTGGTCAGTCCATACGTCACTGAACAGGCGTCTAAGCTTCTCCAATATTCTCCAGTGGTTTCGCATTACCATAATCATGCTTAGGTGTGTTTGTATTCTTCGCCCATTTCACACCATTTTTAATCACCTGTTGGATCTCCTTATTATGGTAAGTTGGATATGTTTCATGCCCTGGTCTAAAATAAAAAATCTTTCCTCTTCCACGCGTAAATGTAGCACCACTTCTGAATACCTCTCCGCCCTCAAACCAACTAACAAAAATTAATTGATCAGGTGCAGGGATATCAAAGTGTTCACCATACATCTCTTCTTTTTCAAGTTCAATATATTGGCCAATCCCTTCAGTAATAGGGTGACTTGGATCAACAACCCACAGGCGCTCTTTTTCATCTGCTTCTCGCCATTTTAAGTCACAGCCCGTCCCCATAAGCTTTTTAAATACCTTTGAAAAATGTGCTGAATGTAGAACTACTAGGCCCATTCCATCCAATACACGTTGTTTCACGCGCTCTGCAACTTCTTCCGTAACTTCCTCATGTGCCTTATGCCCCCACCAGACAAGTACATCCGTGTCATCAAGCACTTCTTCAGTTAAGCCATGCTCTGCTTCATCCAATGTTGCAGTTTTAACAGTAACATCCTCTTCTTGTAAAAATTCTGCTATTGTACCATGAATTCCTGATGGATAAATATCAGAAACTACTTGGTTATCTTTTTCATGACGATACTCGTTCCAAACTGTTACTTTCATTTATATTCACCTCATAATTTTTAGTTTAAAAGTTCCTTTAAATTGTCGAGATTTATTTTCGCACTTTCCATTGGTTCCAGGTCAAAATCCTCCTGCTCAACTACAAGCCAGTCAACATGATGTTCTTTTGCAGTTGCTAGCAGACTGTTCATATCAAGGATACCTTTCCCAATCTCAATACTCCGTTTTCTTCCCTCTATCTCTTTCATGTCTTTCATATGTAACGAAACGACACGGTTTCCATATTTATTCATAATAGCTGCAGGACTATAACCGGCATGAATTACCCAAAAGCAATCCAATTCTATTTTTACAACCTTTGGGTCAGTGTTCTCAAAAAGTAAATCAAACCCTGTACTACCATCAAACGTTTCAAATTCGAAATTATGGTTGTGATATGCAAATACCATTCCATTTTCGTTACAAACATGACCTATTGAATTAAGCTCTTCCGCTGTTCGTCGATAGCTATCAATTGACTCTCGTTTTTCTTCAGGTAGATACGGACATATAATTAAATTATTATCAATCTCTTGATTGTATAAAATTGTCTCTTTTAGCTTATCGCCTCTCAAAAGATCAAGACTAGTATGACTACCTGCCACACGAATATTCTTTTCATCCATCACTTGCTTGACTTGACGTGCTGATTTACCAAAAAAACCAGCAAATTGCACTGCCTCATAACCAAGGTCTGCAACTTTACGTACTGTGCCCAGGAAGTCCTTTTCGGTCGCTTCCCGCACAGAATACAGCTGAAGTCCTATACCACGCATTAGACACACTCCTCCCTGTAGAAAATATAAGACTGGTCTGTCACCCTGTTTTCTAAGAAGATAAAGTAACGCGACATCCTTCGAAATTTGACAAAGCAGCAGCATCGTTTATCTTTGTGAGATTAATAACATCTGTCTTAGTAATAGTTGGTTCAATACCACTTTTTATTTTGGCTACCCATTGTTCTAAAGGTTTTGGAACTGAAGGTACCTTTTCATCTAATACGAACCATTTCCCATGACCGTGATGAATACTTTTCATTCGGATTTCTCCATCAACACATAATAATGTTCCCTCTGTTCCATATAGCTCTAACTGGAAAGGGCTGCCATGTGATAGAAAACTAGTCTCAAGCACTCCCAGTACACCCGATTCATATTCTACAATCACTGCTGCGCTTTCATCGACCTCACTATTGGCACCTTGCTGCAAACGAGAAAATACGGTATTGGGAGTCCCAGCCAGACGATTGGTCAGATAAATTGGATGTGCACCAAGATCGATCAATGAGCCACCACCTGCCTGTTCTTTATTAAAAAAACGGTCTGGTAGCCAGCCCTGTGTACCACCCTCCGGTACCACAGCGCCATTATGGGCAAGACGACATCGAACCATAGTCAATGTACCAAGCCAATTCTCTTTCAAAGCTTTTTCGGCATAATAAAATTCTTTTTCCGTTAAACGTGGTAGAGAGACCATTAACTCGACACCATGTTTTTCAACCACGTTATAGATTTCTTCACAGTCTTCATTCGTAAATGCTAAAACTTTTTCCGTAAAAATATGCTTCTTCTTTTCAGCTGCAGCAAGGATAATCTCTTTATGAAGATTAGTGGGCGTGCTCACAACAACAGCATCTATATCTGGATTTGATAAAATAACGCCCAGATCTTTTTCAAAAGGGACGCCCAGTTCATCAGCCCACGCTTTCCCTCTGTCAACTTCCTCATCCCATACAGCTCCGATGGTCAATTGTTCATGCTCTAATACCTCACGCACATAATCATTCGCATGAACATGCCATCTGCTTAAAAGCGCAACATTCATTCTCTATGATCCTCCCAATAACCTCAGATTTTAATCGAAATATACTGCTTTTCCTGTCTTAGCCGATTCATAAATTGCTTCTAAAATTTGTGTCACTACAAGAGCTTCTCTAGGCTTAACAGTAGGTTCAGTGTCATTTAGCAGACTATCCACCCAAAGTCGTATTTCTAAATCGGTGTCACTCTCGGATTCTCCCTCATAAAAGGCAACCCCTGTATTATCAAGCTCTACATTAGTGGTGTACAGCTTTCCAAATTCCTCACCATTAATACGTAGACCGTCCTTCATGTCTGCGCCACCCTTAGTTCCGCTTAACGAACATTTCGCTTCATCAACATCTAATGAATTAAGTGCCCAGCTTGACTCTAGTACGATTGTAGCACCGTTTTCCATCGTGATAAATCCAAAGGCAGAATCCTCTACTGTAAACTTATCAGGATCCCAAGGGCCCCAAGCATTAGCAGCATCTTTATGTTTGCCTAATTTATGGAATGTTGAACCCATGACAGATTTCGGCTTGTAATTGTCCATCATCCACAGGGTCAAATCAAGTGCGTGTGTTCCAATATCAATTAGTGGTCCACCGCCTTGCTTTTCTTCATCCAAAAATACACCCCAGGTCGGTACCGCTCGGCGACGAATCGCATGTGCTTTGGCATAATATACTTCACCTAAATCACCGCGTTGAGTGACTTTACGTAAATATTGACTGTCCTGCCTAAAGCGATTATTATAACCAATTGTTAGCTTTTTGCCAGTTTCCTCTGCAACATCAATCATGCGTTCAGCCTCTTCAGACGTTTTAGCCATTGGTTTTTCGCACATCACATGCTTTCCAGCTCTCATTGCAGCAATGGAAATTTCCGCATGGGAAATATTCGGTGTACAAACATGTACAACATCAATCGTTGAATCAGTTAGTAATTCTTTATAATCTTTATAAACTTTTGCATCTGACGTACCATATTTTTCTGAAGCGATTTTAGCTTTCTTTTGATCGGTATCGCAAAACGCAACCATCTCCACCTGCTCTAATTTTTTTAAGCTTGGAAAGTGTTTTCCGTTTGCAATTCCTCCACACCCAATAATAGCAACTTTTAACGTTTTCATTATTTCATCATCCTTTTAAAGTTATTCTTTAACTGATCCTGAGGTTAAACCTGAAACAATCCGTTTTTGGAAAAATAACACCAGGATTACAATCGGAATTGTTACAATTACAGTAGCTGCGGAAATATCTCCCCATGGAATAGAATACTGGCTTTGATACATAGAAATACCAACAGGAACAGTACGCCATTCGTCAGCTGTATTAATCGTCAATGCAAATAAATACTCATTCCAGGCGGCAATAAATACAAGAATTCCCGTTGTGAAAATACCTGGTGCAGCTAATGGTAAAATGACTTTTCGAAACGTCTGAAACGGACTCGCACCATCAAGTTTAGCAGACTCTTCAAGTTCAAATGGTATTTTTTGAAAAAATGTTGATAGAATCCAAATAGATAACGGTAAACTAATAGTTATATAGGGAATAATTAATCCCAGATAACTGTTTCGTAATCCAAGTCCAGTTATAAGATTGAACATTGGAGATATTATTGCAATTTGTGGGAACATAGATGCCGCTAGCACTATTCCCAGTATTAGGCCCTTCCCTTTAATCGGCAGTCTCGTCACCGCATAAGCAGTAAATGACGCAAACGTTATCGATAGAATAGTAGTTAGTGACGAAACTACAAAGCTATTTAACATGTACCGAAGCAACGGTCGATTTGTTAAGGCAGCATTATACGATTCAAGTGTTGGGTTACTCGTAAACCATTTAAACGATGAGAATACTTCACCAGGTGGTTTAATCGACGTTAAAAACACCCAGATAAATGGAAACATGACTAGAAAAACAAATATAACCAAAAATAAGTAAAATCCAAATCCAGCTCGCTTATTCATTGTATCCCCCCCTTATTTCGAACGACCTGCAAATAATTCTGAACCAATTAATTTTACATAGACAATACTGATGACTGCTACACATAAAAACACGATTACGGAAAGTGTAGAGCCCTCTCCAAAGTTCTGTTGAGCAAACAATGTTTTATATGCATAAATCGAGATTGATTCAGTCGCATTAGCCGGTCCACCACCAGTTAATACATAAATCAGGTCGAACACTCGGAAAGCATCCAGTGTTCTGAACAGTAATGCAACTAATATAGACGACTTTAACAATGGCAGCGTAATATTCCGAAATTGCTGGAATTTATTTGCACCATCTACATCAGATGCTTCGTATAATGAAGCTGGAATTGTTTGCAGACCTGCCAATAGTAACAGCGCCATATATGGAGTCGTTTTCCAAACATCTGCAAAGATAACAGAAAACATTCCTCCATCTGCTGTTGAGAGTAACCAGGAAGCATCTGGAATAATGTGCAATAATTCCAGGTAATGACCAACAATACCTGATTGACCATCATATAAAAAGCCCCACATCATGGCAGCCACAGCTGTTGGAATTGCCCATGGAATCAAAACGGACGCCCTAATAATTCCTCTGCCTTTAAATGCCCGATTAATAAGTAGTGCTATTGCAAGCCCCAGCATCAACTCAAAGGCTACGGAAAGGACGGTAAAATAAGTTGTGTTCCATAAAGATCTCCACATTCGTATGTCTTGAAAATAGTTAACATAATTAGCTAAACCAACAAAGTTTGACTTCAAAATTGTATCACTTGTGGCTCCAAGCAGTCCTGCTGTTTGTTTGAATTGTTCACTTAATGCCTTATCACCGATAGACTCAGAAATCTTTGATAAATCTTCCTGATAAGAGTCCAAAGCTGACCGGTAGTCTTTTGCGAAGTCTGTCTCTATTTCCATGTACTTCAATTCCATATCTTTAACAGGTTTATAATTCATCAGCATCTCATTTATTTTATCTACTTTTTGTTTAATAGCTTCATCGCTAATTAAATCCTCATGATGACTGATTATCCCCTGTTCCACTGAAGTAATTGTTTCTTTAATCGCTTCCTTATCAGTTGATGATTTTAAATCTTCTAATTGGTTTTCAATATAAAAGTAGTTATTAAGATAGCTTTCAAGATCCATATTTGACCCAAGTAACGTTTCAGAACGGGCGGGATCATTCAACCTGTAATCAAACATACTATTCCAAAATGACTGAGCAACCGGCCATAGAATAACTACTACTACGAGAATCAAGGATGGAATAACCATCGCATAGCCCAATTGTTTTTCATTAAGCTCGAATCTGGCTTTTTTCTTATTACCCATAGTAACCCTCCTCACCTTTTAAACTGACAATATGTAAGAAAAAGCAAGATGAGGGTTTCCCACCTTGCCCTATAGTTTACTTCGTATTATTCACTAACTGCTTTTTCGATTTTTGTTTGCATATTTTTGGCAGCTTCCTCAGCAGTTTGCTCACCTGCTAAAGCTTTAGAAAGTTCAATTTGCAAAATATCAGAAATTACTGGATAGATTGGAGTTATAGGTCTTGGTACTGCGCTTTCCAATACTTTAACGAATTCTGGATTTGCAAATAATGGGCTAGCTTCTTTAATTTCTTCGTCATCATAAAGTGCTTTTAAAGTTGGAGCAGATCCACCTTCAATCGCAGTAATTTTTTGACCTTCAGGACCAGTCATGAATTTTACAAACTCCCATGCTGCCTGTTGATTTTCTGAATAACGGTTAATCATTGTCATCCAGCCACCTAGAGTAGACGCACTACCTGCATCACCTTTTGGAAGAGTAGTAATTTCTACATTGCCAGCAACTTTTGAGCGGGACTCATCAGCTGCAGATGCCTGCATGTAAGGCCAGTTACGAGCAAATACTGATTTACCTTCAATAAATGCAGTCTCTGTTTCGGTTTCCATAAAGTTTAAAATATTATCAGGTACAAAATCTGAACCTACAATCTCTTGCATTTTTTTAATTGCTTTAATTGTTTCAGGACTATTTGCTACAACGTTATTTTCTTCATCAATAATCTGCCCACCGTATGAAGCGATAAACTCAATTGCATTACAAACCAATCCTTCATATTGAGCAGCTTGCATTAAGTATCCAAACTCAGTTCCTTCTTTACCCTGTAATTCTTTTGCTTGTTTAATCAATTCATCCCAAGTTGTAGGAGGCTCTTCAACTATATCTGAACGATAGTAAAGTACGCCTGCATCCGTAAACTTTGGCATTGCCCATTGCTTGCCATTAAATTTACCAGATGCTACAGTACCAGGGAAATATGCACTCATATCAATGTTATCTTTTTCAATAAAACGGTCTAATTCCAAAGCGTAGTCTGCTTGAGCAAACTCAGCAGGCCAGATAACATCAGCATCAAAAACATCAATTTCAGAACTCTGCGCACTGAAAGTGGTTACATATTGATCATGCTGTGCTCCTGTATCTGCAGGCATCTCACGAAATTCTACATTAATGTTTGGATGTGCTTCTTCGAAAGCGGCAACTAGCTTCTCATTCGCACCTGTTGTATCCACACCCCGAGCGTAAACGATTGTAACTTCTTCTTCCTCAGCAGGTTCTTCTGTTTCTGTTGCTGGATCCTCACTTGAAGTATCCTTTGGCTCGTCTTTCGCGGTATCACCGTTATTACAGGCTACTAATAAAATCACCAATACAATTAACCAAAAACTGCCTAATCCTTTTTTCCAAAGCTTCAAAATAAATCCCCCTTTTTTGGTTAGATCCCACTATCTTGAAATGAATCGATTATAATTTTCAAAAAATGAAATCGATTACATCTGACTATTATTATACAATAACAAAATAGGTTGTCAATTACTTTTTAAAGAAAATTCGGTGCCTGGCACCACTCGAATTATGTCGAATTTTAGTTAAAATAAAGAGACATGGGTTTTTGTGTCCACCCATGTCTCGTCATTATTTTCTTAAAAATCCGCCTTCTGAATTTATTACCTGGCCAGTTATCCATGCTGCTTCATCACTTACAAGGAACTTAATTAATCGTGCAGCATCATCAGGCATTCCAATACGACCCATCCCGAACTTATTCGATAGTTCCTGCTTTACTCCTTCAGACATCCATCCCGTGTCTGTTGGCCCAGGATTTACAGCGTTCACTGTAATACCAAGATGTGCTACCTCAGCAGAAAGCGATAAGGTAAATCCAGTAATTGCTGCTTTTGTTGCACCATATGCTAACTCTTCCACCATAGGACCCTGTGCCTGGCCAGAAGTCATGTTCACAATCCTTCCAGCAGTACCCTTATCTTCTTCAAGTCGCCGTGAGAATTCAGCACATAGCAAAAAAGTCGCACGCATATTGACTGCGTAATGACGATCAAGCGTTAACGAATCAAGAGTCTGGTAGCCATCCCTGGTTGAATAGGCTGCATTGTTAACTAAAATAGTTGGCAAACCTAATTCAGTCTCTACCTTATCCAATATTTCATAAGGAGCATGAGAATTAGCTAAATCTATTTCCATGGAAGCACAGCGAACACCTAACTCAAGTAATTCTTGTTGAAACGTATTGGCCCATCCCTGGTTAGCTTCCCAGTAGGTGAAGAAAACTGCACATCCATCAGCTGCTAGCCGCCGACATGTCGCAGCACCTATTCCATTTGTGTGGCTTACACCTGTCACAACTGCAATTTTATCGGACACACCTGTTCCCCCTTATGTAGACTCACGAATAACTAATTCATGATCTAATATGATGCTTTCAACCTGCTTACCCTTGATCTTATTGATAATCATATTTGCTGACAAACAACCCATTTTATACATAGGTTGTGAAACGGTTGTAAGAGTGGGATGTGTCATATTTGAAAAGGCAATTTTATCAAAGCCTACCAAAGCCACGTCACGCGGTACCTGCAAGCCAGAAATATTAATTTCTTTCAATGCTCCAATTGCCAAAATATCTGACACAGCAAATACAGCTGTTGGTCTTTTCGATTCAGGCAAGTCCAGCAAAACCCTCATTGCGCGTTTCCCATCTTCAAAATCTAAATCCTCTGTGTTATAAACCCAGTCAGGATCTATTGTTAAGTCGAATTCTTTCATCGCCTTTACGTAGCCTCTGCGTCGTTCACGTGCAAACAAATATTTTTCATCATAATTGATAAGAGCAATTTTTTTCTGGCCAATTTTTATTAAATGTTTAACGGCATGATAAGCTGCCAGCTCGTTATTAATCGTGACATACGAAATGTTTGCATCTTCATCAAATTCACTGCATTGAACAATGGGATATTGACTTGCAAGCTCAACAAGCTTAATCTTGTTCACCGAAGGATCCATTGAAATTATCCCATCTGCCAGTCGGTTACGGATGAGGTTAAAATAAATAGATTCTCTGTGGGGATTTGAATCTGTTTCACAAAGAAGAATGTTATACCCCAGATTAATTGCTGTATCTTCAATACCATTAATAATTTCCGTGTAAAAGGGATTTGAAATGCTTGGAATAAGTACAAGCAGCAACCTGCTTTCTGAGTTTCTTAAGTTGCGTCCCAATACACTTGGTTCATAATTCAGTTCATTGATTGCCTGTTCCACTTTCAATCTTGTCTTTTTTGCAACAGTGTTTGAATTGTTGAATACCCGTGATACCGTTGCAACGGAAACCCCAGCTTTTTTAGCCACTTCTTGAATGTTTGCCATGAGATCCCTGCTTCCTATGTTGAAATCGATTACATTAATCTTATATTTACTGCAAATATTTGTCAATAAGACCGAAAAAATATATATGTATTACCAAGTAAGTTTCACGTCTTATAAAAATTGCTCTTATAATGCGCAGTTGATGAAAAGTGCGACATAACTGCTGTGTTGATTTCCGTTCCAAGCAGTCGCTTTCCGCGGGCAACGCTTCAATCAACTGCTTCATTAGTGAATGGTTAATGTGTAATTTAATGAATATGAATCAGGTAAACGAATTTGCAAAGCACCGTACCAGCGAAGGAAATACACTTAGACTCCTGCGGGAAAGCGAACAGGCTGCTGAAAAAGCGGTAAATTTTAAAAATTTAACTTTTCACTTCAAATTAGCATCTTGAATATACGTAGACTCCTGCGGGAAGTAAGAGATCGACGAGAC
This sequence comes from Virgibacillus sp. DJP39, assembly GCF_049310925.1. Taxonomy (NCBI): domain Bacteria; kingdom Bacillati; phylum Bacillota; class Bacilli; order Caryophanales; family Bacillaceae; genus Virgibacillus; species Virgibacillus sp. DJP39. Next base: position 33,428 of record NZ_JBMERP010000005.1, read on the forward strand.
CCCGCAGGACGGTAGTCCGAGGAGGCTCGGCACTCTCCCTAAGGTGCGCGAAGTATATTCGAAGATGCGATGGTAGATCGACACATTTTGTACCATATTTAAGTTTTTCAGCGGCCTCGAAAGCGAAGACGATGAGACCCCACAGTGAGCGTTCTTTGCGAGCTAGGCGGCTCAGCGCAAGCCCGCGGAAAGCTTAGTGTATTTCCGTAGCGATAAGTTACGTCGCAGTTCATAGATTTTACCAAATACAACAACCTTTTATAAAACAACATTAAAAAACCCATAACTCCCTCTGTAAAGGGGTTATGGGTTTCGACAGATTGATCGTCTATAAGCTTTTTAATGCTTCTTCAATCTGGACATCTCCTGAAATCATTTCAAACGCTTTATGATAAGCATTCTGTTCCTGAATTGCTGCAATCATTGTCTTTGCAACATCAGCACGTGGGACTGAACCACGTTCAACAGTGTCGCCTACCTTAATTTTACTTGTACTTTCATCGTGAGTTAGACCACCCGGACGAACGATTGTGTAATCCAATCCAGTGCTCATCAAATATTCATCTGCTTCTTTTTTCATTTTTAAATAGTGGTACATTCCCTCATTACCTTTTTCTGGTTCACCAAGCTCGCGCCCTGCTCCAAAGCTACTTAAAATAATAAATTTCTTGGTACCGGTTTTCTCTGTTGCTTTCATAAGATTAATCGCACCATCACGATCAACTGAAGTAGTTTTATCTGGCCCTGTTTTACTTCCTGAGCCTGCTGCGAATATCACAACGTCCATGCCTCTTACAGCATGACCGACATCTCCTTCTAAATCAGCAATAACTGGAATACCTCCGAGTTTTTCAAGCTCAGGTTTCTGTTCTTCCTTTCGAAGCATTCCATATGGTTCGTGTCCATCCTGTTTTAAATATTGTATAAGTAAACGGCCTGTATGTCCATTTGCTCCTGCTACTAGTACTTTCATTAAAATCTACCCCTTTCCTAAAAATCGTATACTTTATATGTTGCCGTTAGGCGTTATTATTAAACCTACTCAAATAAAGAAAGCTATTTTCCACAATATTTTATATAATAGTTAGTAACAACACTTACTAGACTAACGAGGATGGAATATATGAATTGGAATAACATCAACAAACGTGTTCAAGAAACCTTCACTTTTTTACATGATCACCCTGAAATTAGTTGGGAAGAAGTAAACACCACTAACTACATCGCACAACTCCTAAAAGTAAACGGTTGTAACGTAACCACATTTGATGACTGTACAGGCGTAGTTGGTGAGTTTGGAAATTTCACAAATGGAAAACCTGTTGTGGCAATCCGTGCAGATATGGATGCACTTTGGCAGGAAGTAAATGGTGAATACCAAGCCAACCACTCCTGCGGTCATGATGCACATATGGCAATGGCCTTAGGTCTACTTTGGGTGCTGAAAGAAAACTCTTTGGAAGATCAGATTGCCATTAAATTTATTTTTCAGCCTGCTGAGGAAAAAAGCTCGGGTGCTTTAAAAATGATCGAAAAAGGTGTGATTGACAACGTAGAATACTTATACGGAATTCATTTACGCCCAGCACAGGAAACACAGATGGGTTACGCAACTCCTGTAATTGTGCACGGAGCAACAAGAAAGTACCGTGCAACAATTAAAGGACATGATGCCCATGGTGCTAGACCCCATCTCAACCATAATGCAATTGAAATTGGTGCACAGCTCGTTAATATGATGAACAAAATCCATCTCGATCCGCGTGTACCACACACAGTTAAAATGACTTCCTTTCATGCAGGAGGTAAGAGTATTAATATTATTCCTGGTAGTGCTACCTTCTCACTGGATATGCGCGCCCAGTCAAACGAACTTATCGATTTACTTGAACAAAAGGTCAAAGGAATATTTGCTTCAATCAGTGATCTGTACGATATCACCATCTCAGTTGATGAAGTCAGTGGGGTTGTTGCTGCGAAAACGAACAAAGAGGCAATTGGAATAATGAAGCAAGCTATTACCAAATCCCTAGGTGCAGATAAAGTTGGTGCTCCCCTCGTGTCACCGGGTGGAGACGATTTCCATTTTTATACGTTGAAAAAACCAACACTTAAGGCAACGATGGTTGGACTTGGCTGTAACCTCAAACCAGGCCTGCACCATCCAGCTATGACATTTAACAAAGCAGCCATGCTAAATGGCGTAAAAATACTGTATCACGCAATCCTGCAAACCTATAAACTGAAATAGAACATGGCAATCGCCATGTTCTATTTGTGATGCCTGTCACTTGTCGAACTACAAGAAGAACCCACCGTAACTTAGGGCGGCAGCGATAACAAATGCTGGGTGGATTTTTATTCAGTCTTCATCGTTCATCCATTTATACTTTTCCACAACTTCTTTATGTATTAACGGAATTGATCCAGGTCCATTCCAATTCTAAAAAAGGCTACGAATATATTCCAATAAACCATCTGACTGCCCTCTGCTAATGGATGGATATTCCCTTTTAAAATACTAGGCTTATTACCAAGCGCTATTCATCTTCTTTTTGATCAACAACTAATTTCTCATCTATATCGTTTCTATCATAGTTTTTCCCAAAAAACTTCTTCATTTTTTCATCTGCCTTTTGTTTTATCGGCTCGTCGATATGAGAAATGATTCTGTATAGAGCATATACAATTACCGCACTATCATCCGTTAAACCCACAAGCGGTATAAAATCAGGTATGAAATCAATCGGCAAAATCAAATACCCTAAAGCACCTGCAATTGTTAGTTTTGCGGACTTGGGTGTGTTCGGGCTTTTAAAAGCATAAAACAGCAAAAAACTGTAATAGGCTAGCTTAGTCCCTAAAACCTTTGCATATTTTAGCATCTTGGTTGAAAATTTATTTTCAGAAAAGTGTTTTTGACTTCCCTCAATTGCTTGAGCAGGTTTGAATTTCTTTAGTTTATCTTTATAGTTTTTTTCATTGGACATATGTAATCCCTCCATCAATCTCTTACGTTAATGGTAGAGTTTCCCCCTGAGAAATGCAATTTATTAGACCCTCCACTAAGTTAAATACGACAAAATATGATAGTGAGCAAAAAAAACACCCCAATAAAGAGGTCAGTTAACTATCTATTCGTCGCAAACCTTTACATCATACGTTCTTAGCCAATGATCAATTTGACATAAATGGGCAATTAATTGTGGCCCTTTCATCAGCTGACCATACCACGGTTCTGTAAACTCTTTTCCTTCACTTTTAACAATAGCCTCCACTTTCTCTCGTTTCACGAAATCAAATAGTGGGGAAGTAGAGTCTGCCAATATCTCTTCCATCCAGTTCACTACCTGACGTGTATACTCCGGTTGAAACGTTTTAGGATAGGGACTCTTCTTACGATACAGAACATCATCCGGTAAAAAGTCTTCCATTGCTTTTCGTAAAATACCTTTCTCTCTGCCCTCATGCATTTTCATTGACCATGGAATATTCCAAACATATTCAACTAGCTTATGATCTGCAAATGGAACCCTGACCTCTAAACTGGCACCCATACTCATCCGATCCTTACGATCTAGCAACTGTGCCATAAACCAATGCATATTCAAATAAAATAATTCTCGTCTCTGAGCGTCAGGTTCACTCTCTCCAGCAAGCTTGGGAGTTTCATTAATTGTTTCTTTGTAACGATCTTTCACATACGTTTTAAGATCCAATCTCTTCTGCCATTCCGGGTGAAGCAAGTCTATCCTTGAATCCAATGATTTCATCCAGGGAAAACCATTCTCCTGTGAACTCGCTGGATCATGGAACCAAGGATAACCTCCAAAAATTTCATCTGCACATTCCCCAGATAAACTAACAGTTGTATGCTGTTTGATGCGACGACAAAACCATAGTAACGAAGAATCAATATCTGCCATACCCGGCTGGTCCCGTAACTCAACAGCTTCCTTAAGTAAATCTGCCAGTTCAAATCCAGTAATCACTTCATCATGGTGATTTGTTGACAAATGGTTGACGACTTTTTGAATCCATAATCGATCACTTGAAGGCTGAAATTTACTAGCCTCAAAGAACTGCTCATTCCCATCATAGTCGACGGAAAAAGTAGACAAGTCCCCCTTCCCTTTATCCTCAAAATAACCGGATGCTATAGCAGTAATCGCACTAGAATCCAGACCACCTGACAAGAATGTGGATACAGGAACATCTGCAACTAATTGCCGTTGAACAGCATCAACAAACAGACTTTTTACTTTCGCTGCTGTTTCCTCAACAGTATCAGTATGTTCATAACTTTTCACATTCCAATACCGCCATACATTTAATCCGGACTTTGAAAAAATTAATGCTTGACCTGACCTTAGTTCTTTAAACCCCTTAAATATACCGTGACCTGGCGTCCTTGATGGTCCTAAACCAAATATTTCGGACAAGCCTGTCACATCCACTTCAGCCTCAACATCGTCGTGAGCCAAAATAGCTTTTAATTCCGACCCAAAAATAAAACGTCCATTTTTCTCGAGATAAAATAATGGCTTGACACCAAGCCGATCTCTTGCCATAAACAACCGCTCTTCGCCAGCGTCCCAAACACCAAAAGAAAATATCCCATTTAAATAGTCAACACATTCCTCCTTCCATTCCATATAAGCTGTAAGTAAAACTTCTGTATCAGATGTTGTACGAAATGAGTAGCCTTTACTACTCAATTTTTTTCGTAAATCATCTGTATTATACAATTCCCCATTGTACACAAGTGTGTAAGTCACACCATTATGTTCCTTGCTCATTGGCTGTATTCCACCTTCAAGATCTACAACCGCAAGTCTCTTATGTCCAAATGCAGCGTGCTGACTCATCCATACCTGTGAATCATCCGGACCTCTTAATGACAATGTTTCTGTCATTTTTTCTAGCGCTGACCGCTCTTTTCTAACATCTTTTTGCCAGCTAACAATACCTGTGATTCCACACAAAATAAATCATCCTTCCCACGATAAACTTTTTCCACATGTCATTTTATGCAAGTAAGTGGGTGGCCGTCACTTTAAGTTAGTTTCTGCATCTTGCTTTGCAATCTATTGTAAAAATATTATTAAAAAAACTCTTGCAATCGATAGACAGACCTATTATACTATTGAAAATTACCCTTATCAGTACTAATTATATAAACTAATACTTTTATTAGTAATATTAATAAAAATTATTACTCTATAAGGTATTAAATTGATTATATTTTACCGTAAAGGAGGCGTTTTATGAGTCAGCATGAAAATAAGAAAGAAATCGATGAGCTAGACAAGGATATTATTAAATTTCTTTCTGAAAACGGTAGAATGTCATTCAGTGAAATTGCCGGTCATCTTGATGTTACCGAAAAAACTGTACGAACAAGATACAACAATATGGTTGATGCTAACATTATCAAAGTAATAGGCGTGGTTAATCAGATTGAACTGGGTATAAGAGTTGGGTCAATCATTCAACTTAAAGTTACACCCCAGAAGATTGATAACGTGATAGAAGATTTAAAGAAAGTAACTGTTATCCGTTATATCTCATCTACAAGTGGTGAATATCAGTTACTGGTTCAGGTGAATGTTCGAGACAACGATGAACTAAATCAAACAATAAAAACGGTTCAGCAAATACCTGATATAAGTTCGACGAATCTACTCATACAGACAGAAGTATTTAAAAATACATTTGATATCATTTAATTAAAGTAAAGGGGTTTAACAGCCCAAATTTAGAAAACTTGGCTTATCGCCTAGCTTTATGGCGAAAGCCTTAGTTGCACTTATGCAGAATGAAAGTTTTTATATTTTCTTTTCTGCTAAGAAATAAAAAAGATATTCTTTTTTACAATTAATTGTCATAATATTCATTTTTTAAGGAGGGGAAATACATGTTTTCTATTATTAAAACACTAACAGAGCTCCAAGGTCCCAGTGGGTTCGAACAACCTATCACTTCTTATATCAAGACAAAAATAACTCCGCTAAGTGATGAAGTAAAGGTTGACGGGATCGGGAATGTTATAGGCACACTTAAAGGAAATAAACCAGGTCCGAAAATTCTAGTAACAGCTCATATGGATGAAGTTGGCTTTATTGTTAAGAAAATTGAGAAGAACGGTTTACTCCGATTTGAAAAACTTGGTGGGCACGATGACCGGATATTGCTTGCTCAAAAAGTTTCAGTCCGTAGCAAGAGAGGAACAAAGCTTGGAATCATCGGTACCATGTCAGCACATTATCAAAAGTTTGACGATCCAAAAAGAGTACGTGATTATCGCCAGCTGTATGTAGATGTCGGAGCAAGCTCAGAGGAAGATGTTCAGAAAATGGGAATTGAAGTTGGTGATCCAGTTACATGGAATTCATCTGTGGAATATCTAGGCGATGAACAAAATGGAAAAATTGTTGGTAAAGGGTTTGATGATCGAGCAGGTTGTGCTGTATTAATACAATTACTTGAAAATCTTCAAAATCGAGATTTCGCTGGTGAGGTTATCGCATTATTTGCTGTCCAGGAGGAAGTTGGATTACGAGGAGCAAAAGTTGCCCTAGCCAATTTGGATTTCGACGTCGCAATAGCCATTGATGCAACGGTTACAAGTGATACACCAGAAGATGTAATGGACAGCACACTCACACTTGGTGGTGGAGCAGGGATAAAAGTCATGGATGGGAGCTTAATATCGCATCCGGCTGTCAAAGACAGACTAGTAGAACTAGCAAAATCAGAAGGAATTACTCATCAGTTAGAAATTTTCACAGGAATTGGAACAGATGCTGGAGCTGTTAATTTGGCTAATAAGGGCGTTCCCACAGGTGTTTTATCAATTCCTTCAAGAAATGCCCATTCACCTGTTGAGGTAATTGATTTAAATGATGTAGAGGCCGTAAATAAACTATTAACTTCATTCGTTAAAAATAACAGTAATGAAACAAAATTTACTTTTTAATCTAACAAAAACAACAACTGTGAGAGGAAGATTAATCTTGAACAAAATAAAACTGAGTCTATTGGTAACATTAGGTCTTTTATTAAGCCTATTAATGGCAGCATGCTCTACAAATGACGAAAGCGACAAAGCAACAAACCAAACAGAAAAAAGTGCATCGAAAAAGGAAGATGTTGAACAGGTATTTAACCTGATTAACGGAGACACAATCCCAACAATGGATTCAGCACTTGCCTCCGATGTATATGCATTAGATTTCCTTAATGCGAGCATGGAGGGGCTATACCGTCTTGGAGAAGATTCAAAACTCACACCAGGTATTGCTAAGGATCATACAATCAGTAAGGATGGTATGACATGGACATTTGATTTACGAGAAGATGCCGTTTGGTCAAATGGTGATCCTGTTACAGCACATGATTTTGTCTATGCGTGGCAACGTGTTATTGATCCGGAAACTGGTTCAGAATATGGCCCATACATGATGGGTGATGTTATTAAAAACGCAAAGGCTATCAATCAAGGTAAATTGCCCGTTGATAAATTAGGAGTAAAGGCATTGGATGACTATACATTGGAAGTAACCCTTCAAAAGCCGATACCATATTTCCAGTCTCTAACTGCTTTTGGTACCTTCTTACCACTTAACCAGGAATACGTGGAAGCGCAGGGTGAACAATACGGGACAAGCACAGACAAACTATTATTCAATGGACCTTTTATATTAAAAGACTGGAAAAGCACTGCAACATCATGGAATTTGGAGGATAACCCTGAGTACTGGGATGCAGACGCTGTTAAACTTGAAAAGATAACGTATGACGTTGTAAAAGATCCACAAACCGCTGTTGATTTGTACGAAAAAGGGAAAGTGGATCGTGCAGCAATATCTTCTGACTTAGTAGACAAATATGCCTCACATGAAGACTTTATCGTTACTCCTGAGCCTGGTTTATTTTATCTGAAATTTAACCAGAACAGCTCAGAAGCACTTGCCAATAAGAACATTCGCAAAGCTATGAGTAAAGCAATTAATAAACAAGCTCTAGTTGATGAAGTACTAAATAACGGCTCTACTGTATCAAGCGGGTTTATCCCGAAAGAGTTTGTAGAACATCCCAAATCAGGCAAGGGATTTCGTGAAATTAATGGTGAACTTGTAACCTACGATGCTGAAAAAGCTCAAACTCTATGGAAAAAAGGACTAAAGGAAATAGGCAAAGAAAATGTCTATATTGAAATACTAAGTAGTGACAGTGCAACGACTAAAACATTAACAGAATACATTGCTAACCAACTGGAGACAAATCTTCCAGGATTAGAGGTAACATTGAAACAAGTTCCATTTGAGCAGCGAATTGAACTTGGGACTAGTGGAGAATATGAAGTATTACTAGGAGGCTGGGCACCAGCATATCCAGACCCATATACATTTTTAAATGTGTGGTTGACAGATGGCGCTAACAACAATATGGGCTATTCAAACCCTGAATATGATGAATTAATTAAAAGTACTGTGAATGAGCTTGCACTTGACCCAGTCAAACGTTTTGAAGCATTTTTAGCAGCTGAAAAAATCTTAGCAGAAGATGCCGCTGTGGCACCACTGTATCAAAGTGCACGTGCGCAATTAATTTCTCCTAAAATCGAAGGGGTCGTTACAAATCCTACCGGTGCAGTTTACGAGTATAAGTGGGCACATGCAGTACCAACAGAATAATGAACAATAGAGAACAGCCTGAAAAAGAGTCCAACTAAAATTCAAAAACCCCCGATACCCTTAGTTTTAACAAAATTGAAGGGCCAAAGGGGGTTTTTATTTTGTTCTCATAAGCAAGCATAACTAAACCAAAAGAACAACATTACGAAAGGAATTAGTAGTATGAAAGATAACAAAGGTGAAACTAAGCTTTCGCCATTAAAGCCTGGCGATAAGTCATATTTTCTAATAAAAGAAATCTCACCCAATGCTTCATGCTGTCTACCGCTAATTACCTTGGAATTTCCAATATTATCGTTGTTCCTTTTTGTGGTGCTGATTTTACATTAATATTCCCATTTACTGACCGCGCACGTTCCTCCATACTGATTAGGCCCACACCATTAGATAATAATTGTTCCTTATCAAAACCTGCTCCTTTATCCTCGATTACTACCCTTATAGTATCTTCCGCCTCTCTGATAGTAACTGAGGCTCGTTTGACTTCTGCATACTTACGAACGTTAGTTAATGCCTCTTGAATTATTCGGTAAATCGTAATCTCGACATTACTTCCCAGTCTTTTTGTCAGGGTGCTATCAAAATAAACATCGATAAAATAGCTCTCAGAGAACCGGCTGAGGAATGAACGGATTGCAGGCATCAGTCCAAGGTCGTCAAGAACTGAAGGCCGTAGCGCCCAGGAAAAATCCCGCACCTCCTGAATTATTTCAGATGCTTCGCTTAGCATTTGGTCAACTAAAGGGTGATTCACTTCTGCACTTATGCGATTAATAGTAATTAAGTGACTATACAAATTTTGTCCTATTCCATCATGTATTTCTCTCGATAGCCTTTTTCTTTCATCCTCTTGAACATTAATGATCCGGGACATGGAATACTGCAATTCCTCTTCAATTCGCTTACGCTTCGTAATTTCAGAGCGCATGGCTAAATATTGATATGGCTTATTTGTGTCATCCAGGAATGGAACAATCGTGGTATCCACCCAGTAATAAGAGCCATCCTTCGCCTTATTTTTAATTTCACCCTGCCATACTTTACCGTTTCCGATTGTTCTCCATAATTCTTTAAAAAAACTGACTGGATGGTAGCCCGAATTAACAACTGCATGTGTATTACCTATTAATTCCTCGCGTGTGTAGTTTGATATTTCAACAAACTTATTGTTTACGTAAGTAATTTTCCCTTGTTTATCTGTAATAGCAACTATAGAAGACTCATCCAAGGCAAATTTTAAGTCAACGAGCTCCTGCATAGATTTTTTCAGTTTGTCTACAACTCGTTTATGCTCAGTAACCTCATTCCGTATCGCAAGGTATTGATGGGGTTTACCTTCCTCATTTAAAAATGGAACAATCGTCGTGTCTACCCAATAATACGACCCATCCTTTGCCTTATTTTTGAGTTCGCCTTTCCATATATCACCATTTGCAATTGTGCGCCATAGGTTTCGTATAAATTCCTTTTGGTGATGTCCTGAATTAATTACCCGGTGGTCTTGACCAATTAATTCTTCTTCCGTATACTGAGAAATTTTACAGAATTTTTCATTCACATACTTTATTTTTCCTGTTTGATCTGTAATTGCTACAATGGTAGATTCATCAAGGGCAAATTTCATATCTAACAGTTCGTCCAATACCTTCTGTGGTTCGATTCCAGACATAGATTGATTGTTACTTTTGTGGAGAACGAGGATCGTATATTTTTCCCCGTTTAGTATAAATGTGTTTTTACGCAGAAATAAGGGAAAGTGTTGCCCTCCATTGTTTCGTCCAAAATGGCGGATGACGGTTCCTTCTTCTACCGTAGATACAGATAGGTCAGGTATCAATTGCTGCAGCTCTTTGCCGGAACAATCATTTTCCAGATTAAATAACCACAGGGCCTGTTCATTAATGGAATGTATAATTTCTGAAGAATCTACAACAATTGTTGCATCTTCAGTAGCTTTTTGCTTGGAACGAATAATTCTGTCGCTATTTCTCATAACTGCTGGCATTCCCTCCTAGTATCGGCTTTCTACTGTTGTCTACTGCATCCCATATCCAAGTAATCCCTTTTTCAAAGCGTATGCTACTAGTTCAGGTCTTGTTTTCATCTGAAGTTTTTCCATTAGGTTACTCTTATGTGCTTCAACTGTTTTCACACTTATAACCAGTAATTCACCAATTTCCTTATTTGAATAACCCTTTGCAATCAACGTTAAAACTTCCTTTTCCCGGGCAGATAAAAGCTGGTAACTATCATAACCTTCCTGCTTCAAATTTCCCAAATACTCATCCATAAGCCTTTTTGTTGCTGAAGGGTGTAGGTATGCATCACCGCTACATACTGATTTAATCGCTTCAGTTAATTCGTGATGGGGTGCACTCTTCAGTACACAGCCTGAAGCACCTGCCTGTATTGCACGAAATAAATACTCTTCATCATCGTGCATCGTTAAAATTAAAATAGCCGTATCGGGTAATTGCTTTTTTAGTTCTGATGTAGCAGTCAAACCGTCTTTACCATGTGGCATACTCAAGTCCATTAGAACAACATCTGGTTTTAACTCCAAAGCGGCTCTGATTCCTTCATCGCCTTCAGATGCTTCACCAACTACCTCCATGTCAGGAACGGCATTTAATAGAACTTTTAACCCCATCCTTACTACCGCGTGGTCGTCTACTAATATAATTTTAATCATCCTTCTAACATCCCCCTAACCCTGATTGGCAGTACGAGTGAAACTTTAGTTCCCTCCCCTTCGATAGACGATATTAGACAAGAACCACCAGCAACTTTTACTCTTTGCTTCATTGCAGCAATTCCTTTAAAAGGATTATTTTCCATGGACCTGGAAACATTAAATCCTTTACCAGTATCAATAATATCTATTGTCAACGACTTTTCTTCCCATGTAAAATGAAGCGCTGTTTCACCGACATCTGCATGTTTAGCTGTATTTAGCAATGCCTCAACACACGACCTGTATATCGCCAAACTAACCAGTTCAGGAACTTCGCACTCTTCCCCCATTGATTTTACATGAACTTTAATTCCAAAGGTTATCGAAAATGACTTTACATAACTTTTTAATGCAGAGTTTAAACCCAAAGTTGGCAGGGTGATTGGATAAAGCCTTCCAGACAAAAGTCTAACATCTTTAATGGTATTGCTCATTAATAACGTCATCTCTTTTGCGTAATGTTTAAAATGCTCATTTTCTATACCCGTCTGTAGATACTCTAACCCCATGTGGATGCTGTAAAGATTCTGGCTGATATTTTCATGGAGCTCAAGTGCTATTTGTTTTGCCTCTAATTCGTATGACTCAATCAAACATGCACCCGCATGGTTATTACTTTGCTCCATCTATATCTTCTCCTCCCTATTATACCATTTTAATAGAATAATACAGCTTTGCTGACTCGTCATAAGCAGTCCATTTATCTTCTTTTTGATCAACATTACTAGTTAATGGAACGGCAAAAAAGAAGTGTTTATCGAAATAAATTCGCAGATGTGTTTCATCCGGACAAAGGGTCACTTTACTGACCTTACGTTTTACCCAAGGAGCCTGGTCTTCACTAGCACGACCTTGAATACACACTTCAACAGGTGCGTTAATGTATTTTTCTAAAGAATTAGCATTAACCGTTTCCACATTTACCGCTTCCTTTCTTAAGTGGAAGAACTTGCAGTTGATAACCTTGCAGCGTTTCCCAGAATTGTTCAGTTGCATTCTCTTCTAGATGATCGATCACGTCCTCTTCACATGACCATCTGCTCATTCCTTTCACTTCGGCAACCACAATTTCCATCCCGTCTTCTTCTTTGTTATCGAGGTACCAGTGAAGTCGTTCACGATTGAAAACACTTTCAAACATTGACTTTACATCACTAGCCAGTGTTCCTGTAGTTTTTTGGATAAAACAAAAATCCAGATATGTTTCACTTGGCATTGGTGCTTCCTCCTTTGTGGATCTCTTTTTTATAAATGAAGAAGGCAGTTGGGAACAACAATATATTTAGCCCCACATATAATAAAACTATCCAATAATTCTGGAAGAAAAACTGATGAACTAGTAATTGTGTGAAAATAATATTGAGTAATAGAATTACAGCTAATCCAATAACCCCTAAATAACTACGCTTCATAACGTTTCACCCTAACCGCGTAAACAGAACCCTTTTCAACTTTCACGACAATTTCTGGTAATGGTCTTCTTGGTGGGCCAGCAGTTGGAGCCCCAGTGTTAACGTCAAATTTACCATGGTGACACGGACAAATCATTTCCTTCTCTTCCTTAACCCAATAAACCGGGCACCTTAAATGTGTACAAGCGTTTTGATATGCAACATACTTATCTTCTTTTAACCGAATCAAGACTGCACTATCATTCTCACTTGGAAAATGAAATTCAGTTGAGTCACCAACAGCAAGGTCTTTCACATCCGTTATCCGGTAGTGTGGATATTCTTTATCCGAAAGTCCCATTAACTCTTTCGCAGCAACAGCACCCCAAGGAAGAGAGGAGACTGCAAAGATACCTGCAGCTCCAACCATTGTTTTCATAAATCCCCGTCTATCCAGTTGCCGTTCATTATTTCTATTTATATTGTGGGTATAATTATTATCCTTTTCAGAAACGTTGTTGTTCCAATCAGTCATTGTTTATATCCTCCTAAAACAATTTCGTTGTGCCTTGTAATATTCCAGGGAGATTAACTCTAACGTTTGTTTCTCCTTCAAGAAATGGCGTGCTAGTTACCCATTTATCGTTTCCAAGATCATGGCTTTTTTGTTTTTGTGCGATTTCTTCGTCAGTCAACCATTGAAGCGTATTAGAAGGGCAAACACTTGCACACATTGGTGGAATACCATCTTTTGTACGGTCAATACATAAATCACATTTGTACATTAGATTCTCTTCCTCATCAAACTTAGGAATCCCGTATGGACATGCAATTGTACAGTTTTGACAGCCAATACACTTTTCAGTAAGAGCAGACAATACAGCTCCAGTTTCATGGATTTGAATCGCTTGTGCAGGACAGCTTCTGGCACATGCCGGGTCTACACAATGTAGACACATTAACGGCATTGTCTGGCTGTTTACCAATGGATTCACGTCATAGACATAGTTCCTGTTTTTCTGTTCATGTCCTCCACATTGCGTACAAGCTGCAAGACATGAACGACATCCGATGCAATTATCCAATTCCATATACAATCTGCGTTTTTCCATTTAGAGCACCTTCCCAGCACTGATTTTTTCTATTTGAGCAGCGCAAACTTTAAATTCTGGCATTTTTGATATAGGATCAAGCGCTGCAATTGTTAGTAGATTAATTGATTGTTCGTGACCAAAATGATAAGGAACAAAAATAGTATCCTCTCGAATGGCTTCGGTGATTTTTACTTTATAATCACTTTTTCCTCTACGGGTAAATAGTAAAATCACTTCATCATGCTTAATACCATATTTTTCAGCAGTGATTGGGTGTACCTCAACATAAGGATCTGGACACATATCATTAAGAAATTGAATTCGGCGTGTCTGATTTCCAGATAAGTAATGATAGACCACCCGGCCTGTTGTTAAGCGTAACGGATACTTATCGTCCGGCTCTTCTGCTGGTGGGCGATAAGGTAGTGCACAAATCTTGGCTTTACCATCTGGATGATAAAACTTCTTATCAAGAAACATATGAGGAGTTCCCTTATCGTTTTCATCTTTACACGGCCAGAATACGCCATCCTGTTTATCGATTTTATCCCATGTAGCACCATAATAATCTGCAGCGCCGCCTTTTGAAGCTAGACGGAATTCATCTGCAACATCTTTCGCAGTTTTTAAGTGAGAGAAGTATTTACCTCTTCCAAGACGTTCAGCAAGTTCCACCTGGATTTGCCAATCTGGCTTAGACTCGCCTAATGGTTCCTGTGCTTTATTGATTTTAATAATCCGTCCTTCTAGATTAGTTACAGTACCCTCATCTTCTGACCAAGTGACAGTAGGCAGAATAACATCCGCAAATTCCGCAGACTCTGACAGGAAAAAGTCTGCACAGACCATGAAATCAAGACTTTTCAATGCCTTTCTGACAACATTCAGGTTGGGAGCGGAAACAGCAGGATTTGAACAAAGCAGATATAATCCACGAATTGTTTTCTCATTCATCAGTTCAAACATTTCGTATGCAGATACTCCCGGTTGCGGCATTTCTTCTGGCTCTATGCCCCATACTTTACTAACCTCTTTTACGTGTTCCGGGTTCGTTAACTTTCTATAACCTGGTAACAAATCAGACTTCTGACCGTGTTCACGTCCGCCCTGACCATTCCCCTGACCTGTGAACGTTGCAACACCGGCTTTCGGTCTGCCGATTTTACCGGTAACTAGCGCCATATTTGTATATCCTGAAACATTATCGACACCTTTACTCTGTTGCTCAATTCCTCTCGCAAACATCACAATTGCATTTGGAGCTTTGCCGTAAATCTCAGCGGCTCTTTCAATTTTTTCAACAGACACTCCAGTAATCATACTAGTGACTTCAGGTGTGAAATCTTTAACCAACTCTTTCGTTTCTTCAAATCCGTTTGTGTGGTCGTTTATAAATGATTCATCTGTATAGCCATTCTTTATTAATAAGTTTAATATCCCATTTGCTAAAGCTAAATCTGTACCAGGACGTAAATCCAGGTGGACATCTGCTCTTCTTGCAACCGGTGTCTCTCTTGGATCTGCGACAATTAAATAACCACCGCGTTCCTGTACAGCCCAGACTCTAAACATTGAAGTAGGGTGGCATTCCGCCGTGTTGCTTCCTGCGATAAACAGGCAATCTGTTTCATGCAGGTCTGTCCATGGTAAAGTTGAACCACGATCAACACCGAAACTTCTTAAGAAACCTCCAGCAGCACTCGCCATACAGAAACGACCATTATAATCTATATATCTAGTACCTAAACCAACTCTTGCAAACTTACCTGTTAAATAACACTTTTCATTTGTCATGGATACACCACTGAATACGGATAGACTGTCTTTTCCATAATCGGCTTGAAGCTCACCGAATTTTTCAGCAATCAAATCATAAGCTTCCTCCCAGCTTGCTTCACGAAAACCTTCCTTTGTTCCTTTTAAAGAAG
This sequence comes from Virgibacillus sp. DJP39, assembly GCF_049310925.1. Classification (NCBI taxonomy): domain Bacteria; kingdom Bacillati; phylum Bacillota; class Bacilli; order Caryophanales; family Bacillaceae; genus Virgibacillus; species Virgibacillus sp. DJP39. The sequence goes on from NZ_JBMERP010000005.1 coordinate 49,274, forward strand.
CATCATCACGAATCAGCGGTTTAAGAATTCGATCATCATGGTTCGTTTGCTGGTAAGCTGTAACACCTTTCGGACACATCTTCCCAAGTGTTACTGGCCAATCGTATCTTGGTTCTACACCAATTATCTTATTTGTAGAGGTATTCACGCGCAAATTCATTCCGCACTGCATACCACAGTAGCTGCAATGTGTCTTTACTAATGTTTCATTTGGATGCCTTACATTTTCTATATCACGGAAAAATTTATCCTTTTGCATTTTGATTTGCCTCCTTGATTGGTACTTCATGTGTAGCGAATCCTGAGAACCTTGAAATTCGGTATTTTCTTCTGCAAGGAAGACATAATTCAGCTAGATTAAAGCCATCCTTCATATTAAACTCTAAATTGTTTTGCCCTAAAACATCGATTACATCACTTGACTGTTCAGTTGAAACAAACTCCGTATTACAAACCTTGCATTGTTTCATAGATTGTTCTCCGTAATGCTCACGGTAATTTTTGGCAAACACACTAAGTGGCCTGAAAGGAATGTGGGCAAGCTTCCCAAATGGTAAGTAGATCAATGTAATAATGACAGAGAACTGATGAATAAGTGACATTACATAGTGTCCTGCTCCGTGCAGAAACACATTAATAAACGTTAAAAGAAGGCCAGTTATACTAATGAATAATAAAAGATAAAGTGGTAAAAAGTCGTACATTATTTGATATTCGGCTCTTGCCTGCATATTTTTCAGCCTGCGGTAAAGGACCATACAAACGCCAGAAATTACCATGATTGCACTAAAGTTTAATGCGTTATAGGACATGAACGCGATAAAACCATCTGCCGGGACTGTCATTACATCCATTCCAAACAATACAATCGTGTACATACCACTCTCTGCCATTGTGAAGTACATCCAGCTGAACACCAGCGGAAATGTAACAAAACATGAGATAATGACACCCCACCCTATCAGCAGATGCTGTGACCATCGGTAAATTCCCCTATTCCAGATGAATTTGTATGTAGCCAGATGTTCAACTGATGTTTTCGGGGTTGATTTACGGAATAAAAGCTTAATGCCTTTCTTGATTATAAGCTTGGTCGGTGGCCGTTCTCCCCAGGCAATAAAGCGGTAAAAGAAACCTACCAGAAACACAATAGTTCCAACCATATAACCGTAGAGATTCATGTCAACATGTGTAAACATTCTAGTTCCTATAGTAGTAAGTAGCAGTAGCCCACTTACAGCAATAAACATTGATTTGGCAAAATGAGAAGCAAATGCATTATTAATAGAGTTGATTTTCTTTTTAGGTTTTTGAATAGACTTTTTGACTACAGTACTTTCCATCAGAATTCTCCTTCGATGTTCGTATTAGCAATTTCTTTACTTTTTCTATTATAAGATGTTTATTACTGTTCGGTAATTAGGGAAACTCCTAATCTTTCAGGTGAAATCCCCCTACTCTACTAAATAACTGGAAAAGGTAGGTTGATTCTTTCGGATAACGGTTGATTTTCTGACCACAATAAATCCCACAGCATCAAAAAAAACACCGCATAGCAACTTTTTTAAGTCGTCAATGCGGTGTTTCTAATCATGGATTCATACATTTTTACCCAGGCATGTTTTCTAAAAAGTTACGATAAGCGAAGCCTTTTACTTCATCCTCGGAATAGTGTTTTAGTAATTCATTAATTAAATTTTGATACTGTGAAGCATCCTCTAACCCAGTAACAAAGCATGTAATGCCATCAAAATCAGAACCAAATCCTATATTTTTCACTCCACCAAGCGAGCACATATGATCAATATGCTTTATCATATCTGGTATGGTGGCTTCCCTTTTTTCATAATTAATAAACGGTGGGTTAAAAACAACGTGAATGTTACCGTTTTTCTTAATCATTGCTTTAATTTGTTCATCATTCAAGTTACGCTTGTGGTCACATAGTGCACGAGCATTTGAGTGGCTGGCAATTGGAAACTTAGCCAACTCCATGACATCCCAAAATCCGTTAACAGTTAGATGGGATACATCAGTGTATACCAGGTTCTCGTTATTAAGCTTAACCAATTCTTTTCCAAGGAGAGTTAAACCGCCTCCACGTGGTTCTTGTGCCCCGTCAGCGCATAGGTTTGCAACATTCCACGTAAGACCTACTGACAAAACACCAAGTCTGTACAGATGCCGTAGCTTTGCTAAATCGTTCCCGATAGCATCAGCACCCTCCAATGTCAGAACTGCACCAATTTCCCCATCCTTCAGGTTCTCTAAATCTTTCCATGCCGTTATATGCTTCAATTCACTATTTTTACCCAATACTTCTGTGTAAAAAAGATCGATTTGTTCCAATGCATGCTGCCACTTTTCAACTGCTGGTACATCTGGGTGAACAAATATTGCAAAAAACTGCGCCATAGTTTGACCAGTCTTTAGTTTATTTAAGCTAGTATTCAAATCTTTTGAATCTGTAAAATTCAGTGAGTCATCGTTTGTTAGTACTCCTCTTTTCGCAAGTTGTAACTTTAACAAAGCATCACAATGTGTATCAATTATTTTCATTTAATAGCCCCTTTACCAGTAGTTTACTTGTACTCCTATCCATGCTAGAGCGACTACACAAAAAAATCAATATTTAAGATAAAATAATAGAAAATATCACAAGACAAAAGCCCAACCAAATCATCTATATGTCAGCATAATTCAGATGGGGTCTCAATTGGCGCCTTGCATTTTTCCCTTTAGGTGGTGCCTGGAACATATACCATATTTATACATTTTTTAATTGTAATTCGGTAAGATTAGTACTTCAACTCTTCTGTTTTTTGCTTTGTTTGCTTCTGTTGTGTTTTCCACAAGAGGTTGGTGTTCACCGAATCCTTTTGCACTGAATCTTGGGGGATCAAGTTTTTCATTCTTAAGCAGCAAACGCATAAAGTGTACAGCTCGCATAGCGCTCAATTCCCAGTTGGAATCAAATTCAGCATTATGCATGGGACGGTTATCTGTATGTCCATTAACTACAATATTTCTAGGAGGATCTGTGATTAAAAATGTAGAAACCTCTTTTGCAATTTTAACACCCGGCTCTTTAACTTTAGCACTACCTGGATCAAAGAACACATCATTAACAATAACAATAGACAGTCCATCACTACCCAATTCTGTCTTTAATACATTAGACAAATTGTTTTCGGATATATATAAATTAATTCTTGCTTGGAGATTTTTTAATTTATTCTTTTCTTCTAGTTTATTGCTAATTTCCTTTTTAGGTTCTTCCTTTTTTTCTTTTTCTTCATCAATTGGAACCTCGTTCGGTTTCTTTATTGGGACATCACTGTGCTCAAGTACACCCTCGCCCCCGCTAAGCTCACCATTAAATACTCGCGCAAGCTCTTCGAATTTTTCCGCATCTATACTACTCATAGCAAACAAAACAATAAATAATGCCAGTAGAAGAGTTAACAAATCAGCATATGGAAGTAGCCAAGATTCATCTATATGTGTTTCTTTAGGCTGTTTCTTTTTGCGCATTGGTTTCCTCCTGACTCACTTTTAATAGCTCTTTAGGCGAAAGATAAGAACCTAATTTATCTTTTATTATTTGTGGAGACTCACCATTTGCTATCGACAGTATGCCTTCTATCATTACTTGTTTTACCTGCGCTTCATTTTTAGACTTTTCCCGCAACTTATTTGCAAAGGGGTGCCATAACACGTAGCCTGAAAAAATACCCAATAATGTCGCAATAAAAGCTGCAGATATTGCGTGACCTAATGCTTCAGTATCCGCCATATTTCCAAGAGCGGCTATTAAGCCAATAACCGCACCTAGTACACCTAAGGTTGGTGCATACGTTCCGGCCTGGGTAAAAATAGAAATACCTTTTTGATGCCTTTCTTGCATAGCCTCAACCTTTTCCAACATTACGTCTCTTATAAAATCAGGAGATTGACCATCAACAACTAGTTGCATTCCAGAGTACAAAAAGGTATCATCTGTCTCATTGAGCTGACTTTCTAATGACAAAACACCTTCTCTACGGCTGATTTCTGACCAAGCTGTGAAAGTTGTAATTACTTCCTGTATGGTTTCACTTTTGTCTTCCTTAAAAATTATTTTGAAAAGCGTTGGCACCTTTTTAAGTGTGCTCAGCGGAAATGCAATACAAATTGATGCTATCGTACCTAAAAAAATTATTAGTAATGCTGCAGGATTTAGTAAAGCAACCGGACTGACTCCTTTTAAACTCATACCTACACCGATTGCGATAATTGCTAAAATGACTCCTATGACTGATGCCTTATCCATAACCTTACCCCCGTTAATATATATCTGTCTTTACTTTATATCGGTAATTCCATAGAGAATATGAACTCATTAATCAAAAAAAATAAAAATGTTCAGCACTCTAACAAGTGAAATTCGGTAGACTAAGGAAACTTCCCGCATATTATAAGGATAGGAGATGGAATTACAGATAAATCTGTGATAGTATTTACACCACTATAGAAAGAGGAAGTGATTTACATGATAAACATAACTATACCAACAGCCGATATTACCATTACGAAACAGGATGCTCCTGAATCGAATAATTTATATGGTTTTACTGACATGCACTTAATTCCTAGAGACAAAGGTGGCATTTTTATGTTTTACAATATTAATGATGAACTATTGTTTGTAGGTAAAGCTAGGAAGTTAAGACAAAGGGTAAAAAAACATTTTGAGGATAATGTGTCAGTTATCAAAGCACATAGAGATGAAGTATCAAAGATTGATGTGTGTCTTATTGAGGATCCTGTTGATAGAGAGATTTATGAAACGTACATTGTTAATCAGCTAAAGGCGAAGTACAATGTGGACAAAGCGTTATTCCGATAAGTAAGTTCTGAATGAGCACAGTATGTTTTCTCGGTATGACTTTATCCATTTAGCTGTACGAATAAAAAATTGAGTGGTGCAGACACCACCCGATTTTTTTATGGGTGAAACAATACTTTACCAAATGTCCCTTGCCTATTAATTATTTTGTTAAATATTTCTGGTCCTTCTTGTAGGTTAAGTTGATGGGAAATGATAGGCTTAACATTTAATTGACCCGTACTCATATAGTGTACAGTCGTAGCCCACTCTTCCCCTGGGAACGGTGCGGAGATTGCATTCCAGGATCCTAATACTGTTAACTCATTTCTAACAATTTTTTCAAAATAGAATCGTTCAATCGTAATATCAGCATAAGGGATACCCATAAACAAAACCTGTCCACCTTTTTTAGCCAAAGCAAAGACCTGGGCAGATGTAATTGGTGAACCTGCTGATTCAATGACTAAGTCTGCTCCTTGTCCATTTGTCTGGTTCAAAACTAGTTCATGTGACAAACCGTTCTTCGGGTTAATAAGGACGTCTGCCCCAACTTCTTGAGCAATTTCCAACTTACTGTCATCAATATCAATTGCGAAAACCTTTTTTGCGCCGAATATTTTTGCCCACTGAACCGCCAGTAATCCAATATTCCCACATCCCATTACTGCAACCGTTGCACCAGGTTGAATAGTCGTGTGATAAAATCCATGTACTACTACTGCTGAAGGTTCAATCATCGCAGCGGTATTAAAATCTACATTGTCGGGTATTTTCACTATGTTCTCTGATGGTAATTTGACTAAATCTGCGTATGCACCAGGATGTCTAGCTCCAATTACTGTGAGATGATCACACTGCGCCAGTACACCCTTTTTACAACTTTCACACTCTCCACAGTATAATGTTGGACATCCTGCTACTCGATCTCCAACATTCACAGCAGAAACTCCGGTACCTACCTTTACCACTTCTCCAGAGAACTCATGACCAAAAATCATGCCCTTAACATATGGTCCCAATTTATTATATCTTGAAATATCTGAGCCACAAATCCCTACAGCTTTAACCTTAACAATAACATCATCTGTTCTTTCAATAACTGGATTCTCGGCCTCTTCAAACCGTATATCTTGTTGACCATATAGTTTTAATGATTTCATTTATTTCAATCCCTTCGAGCACTCCGTTTAGAAGTTACTTTTCAGTTGCTTCTTTTTGTTTGTTCTTTCTTCTATTTACCATACCAATTAAACCCATTCCGACTACCAAACTATTAATGACAACCTGGTTTTGAAAATAGAAATCACCTAGTGATCCCCAAAATGGTCCTAACGCAAAATCCAAAAATGCCTCTACCATGTTAATCACCTTACTTTCTTTTATGCTGAAACGATTAAGTTAGATAACCGCTTAACCGTTTCGCAAATTCCTTAGATTAATATACTTCATTTGAAATTTGACCAGACATGATTGCCAAAGCTCCACTTGTTCCAATTCGGTTAGCACCTGCTTCAACGATTCTCACGGCATCTTCAAATGTACGTACCCCACCAGCTGCCTTGACACCATAATCTTTTCCGACAATCGAACGCAATAATTGTACATCTTCAACCGTTGCGCCACCGCCATTAAATCCTGTCGCTGTTTTCACAAAATCAGCACCGGCCTCCATAATTAAGTGGCACGCTTTTATCTTTTCTTCTCTTGTAAGCAATGCTGTTTCAATAATAACTTTCGTAGTCAAACCTTCCGAAGCCTTAACTACTTCAGCAATATCACTTTGGACAACGTCATATTCTTTCGATTTCATTGCCCCTAAATTAATCAGCATATCTATTTCACGAGCCCCATTTTTTATTGCTTCCTTTGTTTCCTCTACCTTTACATGTGTTGTAGCCCCTCCAAGGGAAAAACCAATTGGAACGCCAACCTTTACATCATGATCCCCTAAAATATGGTTTGCATATGCGACATAATATGGGTTTACAAAGACTGCTTTAAAACCATGTTCAATTGTTTCGTTGCAAAAAGTTTTAATATCCTCTTTAGATGCAGTCGGATTCAACAATGTGTAATCAATCATCTCAATTAAATCTTGCTTTTCCATTTGCTACAGCCCCATCCTATTCTAGTTATTCAACAGGAGTTAATAATATCTTTATCGCCTCACCACTTTTGATAGCAGCATAAGCTTCGTTCCATTCAGTAATATTAAATTCATGTGTTATCAATGCCTTCGCATCAACTAAGCCATCATTCATCAACGCCAGTGAGGGCTCCCAGTCGCTTGGTTTTTGACTACGACTTCCAACGACTTGAATTTCCTTTTGAATAACTTTTTCAAAATCAAACGGTATTTCTGATGATGGAAAAATTCCAATTTGTCCATATTGACCTTTTTTCCTTAATAGATCCAATCCCATTTTTACAGCGGGAATGGCTCCAGAACATTCAAACACAAGGTCTGCTCCATAACCACCTGTTAACTGATCTACCAGTTTATTTACATCCTCTTTGAGAATATCAACGGTATAATCAACCCCAATTTCCTTTGCTTTATCCAAGCGAACTTTATCATTAGTTAGACCCGTTATAACAACTGTTGCACCATAACTCTTAGCAACCTGTGCAGTAAGCAATCCAATTGGCCCTGGACCAAGAATAACTACAACATCACCTTTATTAATAGTAGTCTTTGATACTACGTGATGCGCACATGCCAAAGGTTCTGTCATCGAAGCTGATTGATAGTCAACATTTTCAGGTAGTTTATGAACACTTTCCTTTCGAGCAATCAGATACTTTGTAAAGCCACCGTCCTGCTGCGTCCCCAATCCTTTTCTATAGTTACACAAATTGAAATCACCAGTCTGGCAGTATTCGCATTCTCCACAAACATAAAAGGTTGTTTCAGATGTAACTCGGTCTCCAATTTTAAAATCTTTTACGTTTGCGCCTAAAGCAACAATCTCACCAGAGAATTCATGACCCAATGTAACGGGTACCTTCACTTTGTAATGACCCTCATACGTATGAATATCTGAGCCACAAATACCTGCATACTTTACCTCTATTTTGACTTGGTCCATACCAACTTTCGGCTCCGGTTTTTCTTGTATTTCAAGATTCCCAAAGCCAAGTTCTTTTTTCACTAAAGCTTTCAAGCGAATTCCTCCTTGCCTTATCTCTTACAACAATTCCTTCTGCTTTAGCAATCAATTAAACAATGCAAAGATTTTAAATAATACATAGTTAATTAAGTTTCCACCCTGGTCAATACTAGATATCTGACTAGCACCCTCTGGCATATTAAAGTCAGCATCAATAGCCATTTGTGTATGGAATGCCGCGATATCTGTAGCCATATATAATGACAATGCTATTACAATGGAACCTACGATTATAGAGTGAATAATATTACCTCTAGCAGCGCCAACTATATATGCAACAATAAATGGAATAGTAGCTAAGTCACCAAAAGGAAGTAAAGCATTTCCAGGTAATATTACTGCTAATAAAACTGTAATTGGAACTAAGATTAATGCTGTTGAGATTACTGCTGGGTGACCGATTAATACTGCAGCATCTAACCCGATAAAGATATCCCGATCTCCAAAACGTTTTTGTAAAAATTCTCTAGCAGACTCTGAAACCGGCATTAAACCCTCCATTAGAATCTTAACCATACGAGGCATTAACACCATAACTGCTGCCATAGCCATACCAATTTCGATAACATCACCAACATTGTACCCCGCTAGTAAGCCTAAACCAGCTCCTAATATTAAGCCCATAAATATTGGATCACCGAATATTCCGAACCTTTTTTGAATCGTATCCGGATCTGCATTCAACTTGTTTACACCAGGTATTCTTTGTAAAAGTTTTACTAGTGGAATCCCTAATATTGCATACGAAACTGTACTACCAGTTGCAACTGAAATACCAGGTAAATCATAATATTTTTCTACCATTGGTTGAGTCCAGTCAGCAATTTTTAAACAAATAATTTCGAACATAATGGCTGCTATTAACCCTTGAATTAAACTTCCAGTTAATGCATAAACCATCGCACCCATAAATGTAAAATGCCAAAAGTTCCAAATATCTACATTCATTGTTTTCGTAGTCTTGGTTAGAAGCATGATTACGTTTACTAATAATCCTAGCGGAATTACAAACGCCGCTATTGGAGATGCCCAGGAAATTGCAGCGGCAGCTGGCCAACCAACATCAATGACAGTTAAACTAATTCCGAATCGTTCAACCATCCCCTGTGCTGCAGGACCGAGATTGTTAACGAGTAGATCGATAACTAGGAAAATACCTACAAAAGCAACCCCGATAGTTAGACCAGAACGGAATGCCTTTCCTGGTTTCTGACCAAAAAATAAACCTAGTAAAAATATTGCAATTGGTAAAATTACTGTTGCACCTAAATCTAAAAACGCCTGAAGAAATTCAATTACTCCTTGCATGGTATCCGTCACCCTTTCTTTGAGTATTCTCGATTTTGTTGGGATGCCCTACAAAACCGAGAATTAGTTTGGTTTTACTTTTTTAATTCTTCCAAAATCTGTTGTTTTGTATCTGCAAGTCCTATACCAGTTAAGAATGAGCGTGCATTTATTACTGGGAATGGGTACTCTTTTTGAACGATAGTAGTGCTTATTAATAAATCAGCTGTTTCAACATATGAGCCAACTTCGGTAATTTTAATTTGTATAAGATTTGCTGCAATATTGTTGTCTTTAATCATTTCTTCAATTGCATTGTTAACAACCGTTGACGTAGCAATTCCTGCTCCACATGCGATTAATACTTGTTTTTTCTTCATGTCATTCACCTCCTTTAAATAGTTAAACTTAATCTTTCTATCAAAATATTTTTATATTTGTCTTACTTTTCTCACTCGCTAAGTAGTTCAAGGTTTCTTCATTTTGGAAAACCTGCATTAATTTTTGTAATAATGATAGTTGTGAATGGGCTTCATCCATTGCAAGCATAAAAACAATTTTGACAGGTGTCACAGCTTCTGCGTCACCCATAATTCCAAAATCAACTGGTTTCTCAAGTATTGCGACGCTTATCGTTTTTTTGTTTACATGCTCCACATCGGTGTGAGGTATTGCTACTGAAACACCTCTTGTGGGTAGTCCTGTAGCAAATTCATTCTCACGGGCAATAACTGCTGCACCAAAGCTTTCCTTTACAAGGCCCTTATCATATAAATTACTGGACATCTCAGACAGTACATCATCCTTGGTATCCCCTTCAATCTCTAATAGAATAATAGATTCATCAAAAAATAATTCACTCATCTCTCTGCACCTCTTTTTTAAAACTTCTCCCCAACTTTTGTAACATTATCAGTTCTGTATTACTTTATACTGAATAATTTTTTATAACAGAATAAATTTCTTCACTTGTTGTTGCACCAATAATGGTACGGCGACCTTCTTCAGAGCCTACCAATTGCATCAGTTGCATTAAGGCTCTCAGATGCTTATTTTTATCAACTGCAGCAATTACAATAATAATATTGATTTCGTATTCCTCAGCAAACTTAATGCCTTCATCCAATTTAAGTAAGCTCATCGATACATCATTAACCCCATCCTCCGGCGCAGCATGTGGAATTGCTGTATTTGGAGCTATTACAATGTAAGGATCTTTTTGACAATGATGAATCATAGCGTTAACATAATCTGTTTCAATATGACCACTTTTCACTAATGGGTACGCACTCATTCTGATTGCTTCTTCCCATGAAAATACAGATTTTTTAAGCGTTATTTTGTTTGGTGTAATCAACTCACTTAAATTGACCGCCGGTACTTCATGTTGTTTATGTTTTTCAAAACGTGCATCGTCCTGTGAAATGTATTGTTGCAGTTCCTTAGAAAGAGATGACTCATTTTCTATAACTGCATATTTTTTTACAATCCCAATTAAATCTTCAACGTTTATATCAAAGGGTATATATCCATGTAGCTCAAGCATGACTTGTTTTTTAAGTTGATACTTCTCTTCTCGTTCTAAAAATGAATTAGCGATAAAAAGTTTTTTATCAGTTTCCAGGAAGATAGGAGAGAATACAATATCGTAATCAAACTCGTACTGTTGAAACTCTCGTACAGATAGTGAATCCAGAAAAATAAATTCAGGGAATAATTCTCTTAGCTCGCTTAGCATTAACCTTGAAACAGATACACCTTTTGGACAGACAACAATGGCTTTCACTTTTTCATCAAGGCTATCTCCTTGCCTGCTTAACCAACCACCAATCAACATCGTCAGGTAAGTAGTTTCACTCTCTGGGATTTCACTTCCAATTAGCTTCTCTAGCGGCTTAGTAGATTTACGAACGAGATGGTGTAATTCATTAAATTCTCTACTTACGTTTGTTGAAGCGTCTACTACCTCAAGTAAGTTGGTACTTAATACGATAATAAGCTGGTTTTACATGCAACAAAAGCTTGCGAAGTAATTGGTCTCTGTCCTGCAAGGAAATACACGCTCGCTGTTCAAATGAGTGCAACATATCGTTTAGTGCCTGTTGTAGATTTGGAATTGCATCCTCTGGTAGAAATTCAGACCAATACACGTTCGCTGTCAAGATGTGCAATGTAATGAATAGCCTTTCTTCCAAAGCTACATCTACAACATCATATAAAATTTCTTCAGTAGCCCTGTATTCCTTGGTGTCAGATAACTCTTCATATTTGATATGAAAAGAGTCGATAGTATCACCATTATTTATTCGTCGTAAGACTAAAACCAGTGTATACGGCAATGTTTCAATTTTTTCATCGGTAAATTTTAGATTTAATTTATTTTCTATCTTTTCAATCCGTGAACTTAATTCCGAAATTTCATCCTGATTAATGTTAGCCATTTTCCAAAGCCATTCTTTACCATTGTTCATTTCCAGAACATTGTATATGGTATTAATTAAAAGTTTTCTAATATGGAACTCATTTCCATCCATTAAATAACCATGTTGCCTTGGATAACGTACGTGAAGGCCATGAGATGATACAAGTGATTCTGTACGTTTTAAATCATTGAGGATAGTATTTTTACTTACTTCCAAACCACTTGTGAAATGAACTAGGGATAACTCATCCTCGCTTGAGAGCAACATTAAAATAATCATATGCACACGCTGTTTCTCGGAAAGAATATTCATAGTTGCAGTTCCTGATTGTTCGCCATTTAGTTTTGAAAAAATTGTTTGATCAATAATAAAATGACCTTGTTTTGTTCGTTCAATTACGGGAAGGGTCTTAGATTTTAGCCAGTCATTGATTTTGTTAAAGCTGTATCCAAATTGTCTACGTGTTAAATTATATTTTCTTTCTAAATCTTTACTCATGACACTTGGATTGCTTATCAGCTCATCTAATAATTTGTTGCTTCGTTCATCGAGTTGCATGTTATCCCCCCTCACAATTAATAGTGTAGCACCCATTGAAAGCTTATTGTATCCGCTTTCATCACAGTTTATCGAATATCTATTGTACAGCATTGTGATTTACTTCATAAAATGAACAGCTTTCCGAAACATTAAAGTTACTTTATCAAATATTCCACTAAATAGTATATTCCTTTACACATTTAACAGCTTAGTGAAATAATAGTTATACCATAATTCCGACTGAACTTGTAGGAATAAAACTGGGAGGTCTATGATGAAGTTAGTTGACTTAAACACCACTGAAGAAAGAATAGAAGCATTAACTGAGAAAATAAAACCATTTGCGAAAAGAGCACATAAGTACGATGAAGATGGGTCATTTCCGTTTGAAAACTTTCAGGTTTTAAAAGAAATTGGGTATTCCGCATTAACTGTTCCTAAAGAATTTGGTGGATTAGGGATTTCTCTATATGAAATGCTACGCCTGCAAGAAACCTTGGCAATAGCTGACGGGTCTACAGCACTTTCCATTGGATGGCACATGGGTATTACGAAGTTTCTTGGGGAAGAACATATATGGAAAGATGATAAATATCAAAGTTATGCAAATGACGTGTTAACTACCGGAGCTCTCTTAAATAATGCTGCTACTGAACCAGCTACTGGAAGTCCAACCAGGGGTGGTAAACCAGAGACTTCAGCAAAGGAAGTCGACACTGGGTGGATAATCAATGGTCGCAAAACTTTTACTACTTTAGCCCCTATTCTGGATTACTTTGTAGTCAGTGCTTCTATTGAAGGCAAGAAACAAGTTGGTAACTTTTTAGTTAAAAGAGAAACTAGCGGTTTAGAGATTGAAGAAACTTGGGATTCAATAGCAATGCGGGGTACTGGTAGCCATGACCTGGTGTTAAACGATGTACATGTTTCAAAAGATGATTTTGTACAAGAAATATCATCTGGCAGCAAACGTGCTATGGGTTGGCTATTACACATACCAGCTTGTTACCTTGGTATTGCCCGGGCAGCACAAGCTTATGCTATAGACTTTGCGACAAGCTATTCACCAAACAGCATTGAAGGTACAATCTCAGACTTACCCAATGTAAAACAAAAGATTGGGGAGATGGAGTTACGCGTCATGCAAAGTCAGCATTTCCTTTATTCAGTTGCTCAAAAGTGGGATCAGAGTAGCCAGGAAGCTCGGCAAACCATGCAGTCTGAGTTAGGAGCTGTCAAGCTCTCTGTTGTTAATCAGGCAGTAGAGATTGTTGATCTGGCTATGCGTATTGCTGGGGCTAGAAGCTTGTCTAAACAAAATCCTCTACAACGATACTATCGGGATGTCCGTGCTGGTTTACACAATCCTCCAATGGATGACATGACTATAATCAAGCTAGCTTCAGAATCTATTCAGAGACAAAGTCACAATCCATCCCACTAGCTGTTTTACAGCAAAAATAAAAACCCTTCTCTTTAGCCAAGAAGGGTTTTTATTAGTACAAATTAAATTATAAAACAGACATGGTAGTCAATAGCCTACTCTTCAGCTTCTTCTTCGTTATCTACTGTATCGTCTTCTTCTTCTTTATCGTCATCTTGTTCTTTTGCCTGTTCTCTTTTCTCCTTAGCTGCTTCTTTTGCTTGTTCTCTTTTCTCTTTAGCTAGTTCTCTTTGCTCTTCTGCCTCTTTTTTAGCTTGTTCTCTCTGCTCTTCTGCTTCTTTTTTAGCCTGTTCCCTCTGCTCTTCCGCTGCTTCTTTTGCCTGTTCTTTTAGTTGTTTAGCTTCTTCTTTCGCTTGCTTTCTCATTTCCTTCGCTGCTTCTTCTGCTTCAGACTTTTCTTCATCGTTCTCGTCTGCGAGTTCCTCAACTTCAGCTTCTTCTTGCTCAACTTCCACTTCTTCTTCTGTATCATCACTATCAGCTTTTGGCTTTTCCTGATTCGCCAATGCTCTCAAGATTCCTTTTCTAGCCTGTTCTGGAAAATTAGCACGTTCTAGCAAAGCTGTTAATTGTTGTATGCTGTTCTTAATTTCCTCCTGTAATTCTTCATCAACGCCTGATAGGTCTTCACCTTCTGAAACTGCTTCATCTAAATTCAGTTCAGCTTCTTCAACATGTCCTTCAAAGTCCTTTACTAATTCTTCTGCAGTTTCCTGATCACCATTTTCAATTGCTAATCGAACTTCTCCAAGGCGTTCTTCTGCGTATTGATCCTGCAGCATTGCTCTGTCACTGTAATCATTTGTAAGTTCGTATTCAGCTTCTTCCATTAAACGTGTTGTATCATAGAAATCAGAATCTGGACTTATAACTTGATCACCTTCGTCTGCATAAACTTGTCCACCTACAACTAATCCTAAACCTAACGTTAATCCAGCTATACGTTTTAACATTTTAACACTCCTCTTTAATTTAACTTTATATTTTTTCTGAATCCATCTATATATTGCTTCACTTGTTGATAACCCTTATTTGGTGTCATGAAAGTATATACAAACGTATACTCATCTTGTTTTTCAAGGTAAATATCAGTCCTTATACTATTTTCCAGGTTTGATTTAAATGAGAGCTGCTTCTGATTATCTTCTATAATTTCAATGTTTCCTACGCCAGTTTTAAGCTCATCCTTAATCTCAGAAAAATTTTTCTCGGTAGCTACCGATGTTACAATTGCTTTTACATTATTATTGTTTTTAAAGCTTACTATTAACTTGTCTCCACTTACTTCATTCTCAAGTTTCCAACCGTCGGAATGTTGCACCTTTAAATTAAATGCTTCGTTTTGATAAATGTCCTGCTTTTGCTCAGATTGGTTAACAGACTTGGTACTCCCTTGATCTTCTTTCTTAACTGCTTCAGCATCTCCGCAAGCAGATAAAAATGCCAACAGTGTAATTAGTAGTAAGGCAAGCCATATGTATCCTTCCCAGATACGCAATAAATTCACTCCCTTCAGATAGCAAAAAAACACATCCCCATTACATGGATGCGTTTCATCTATCCAGTAATCGGTAGCTGGCAGGCATAGTCAATTATTAAACCGTAGCCCCTATAGCTTTGCGTCCTTGATTTTCATCAGGTTTGCCTTTATCAAATTACATTTTTACTAAGTTGTATTTATTATATCACGTAAACTCCAGGTTTCAACAAAATTTTCTGATATTCTGAGTCTTTTAATACAACTAAAAGTTATATATCTCCGTGTTCCGCACAAACAGCCAGTTATGGTATTACATACACTGGTACAAGGAGGGATTCAAATGATGCAAAATATACTAGTATTCGCTAGTATTTTATCACCAGTGGTTACTGCATTAGTCGAGTTAGCCAAAAAATCTATAAGCCTACCTAAAAACATTTTACCTCTATTAAGTATTGTTATAGGTTTAGGTGTTGGTGCTGCAGCATATCCATTTACTGATATGGACTTGGTATTAAGACTGTGGGCAGGCGGCTTTGCAGGGTTAGCTGGTACAGGTTTGTTCGAGCTTTTCAAGAAGCGAAAAGGCATTACAAAACAGCGGGGAATTAAATAATTACATCGTTTATGGTACCCGTCACCATCAAAAAGAACCGGGAAGTGTGTAATACACTCTCCGGTTTTTTATTTTTACAAGATTGGTGAGCAGCGATAAGTTACGTCGTAATTTTATTAACTATAAACGGAAACAAAACTTACCAAAAGAGCCTTTAATCTATTATCTTCCACAGGCTTTCATAAAGCCTTTAAATATATTAATTGAAGCCTTATCACCAGAAGCTATCATTTTTTCTGGATGCCATTGAAGTCCTAATATAAATGTATCACCTGTGCCTTCAATTGCTTCAATAATCCCGTCATTTGCCGTTCCACTTACAATAAAAGGATTAACAACTTTTCGATTTGTTTGATGATGCATGCTATTTACCTTAAGTTTTTCCATACCGGTCAAATGATGTAAAAGACTATCCTTTAAAACAGTTACAAAATGAGAACCATGCTCTTTCGGTGCCTTTTGCTGATGTTGCAGCAAATCACGATCAATTTGAGAATAGATGTCCTGGTACATGTCTCCCCCACCTGCAATGTTCAATACCTGACACCCTCTACATACAGCTAGTATCGGTTTTCCCATTTCTAGCATCTTCTTTATTAACAAAATTTCGAAAGCATCTCTGGCAGGTATGATAGTACCCAGATTAGGGTGTGGCTCCTCTCCAAATAAGGTTGGATCAATATCATATCCCCCTGTAGCGTACAGTCCATCAATTGTGTTAGCAAACTGAGTAATCATTTCCTCATCTCTTAAATTTGGCAACATAAAGGGTGTCCCGCCAGCATACGTAATAGCATTTATATCATCTGCATTTACCATGTATTTGTCTACATTTAGTTCCATTGAAGTTGTGACTCCGATTAGTGGATTCATTACAGTGCCCCCTATACTTATTCTTATCTTTTATTGTAGAATTTCATTCACTCGTTTAACATATTCTTCTTTATCATACGAAAAGTAAAGCTGACTTGAAAGTTTTATAGGATCCCCAAAGAAAAATTGTTCATATAACGTTTCACGGGTACCAAATGAACTCATTGTTAAATCCCAAGCTAGTCTAAACAGTTTAACCCGATCCTCTGCGTTCCCAGTTTTAGATTGCAAATACTGATCCAAATCCTGCCTCACATCTGATTTGAATGCACCTTCTGTTGGAATCGAGATCAATCCACTTGCTCCTAGCAGTTGAATGATTTCAGTAAATCTAGGATAAACACGCGGAAATATATTTATAGCTGTTAGTAATGTTATTCGGTCAGGTTCCATAAAACCCCACTCATTAACTTCAGCCTCGATCTCCGATTTTAAAACCAGGGACCTCATCGTCTCTAAAGCAATTATTATTTCTGAGGCTTTTGCCTGAACATGCTGATATTCAGCAATATTTATAGTTTCTATAATGGATTGAACAACACCTAAGACAAACTCAGTCTTAATAATTTGTCGTGAAACTACCTGGTGCAATGTAAATGGCAGGAACGTACTGGATGACATGAACTTGTTAGTGACCTCTATATTATCATAGTAAAAAACACGATCCCAGGGTACTAACACGCGATCAAATATAACAATGGAATCCATCTCTTCAAAACGGGAGCTTAATGGGTAATTAAACCTTGACTCACCACCGACAAATGATTCTCTGCAAATAAACCGCAAATTTTTAGTGTTACTTGGTATGGAAAAAGCAAATCCATGCGCTTTATCCATAACACCGCCTGGTGAAAAAACCAAAACTTCGTCAGTAGTACCGCCCTGCGTCGCCAATAGGCGGGCACCTTTAATAATAATTCCCTTATCAGTTCTTTCTACGATTTTGGCTGCGATTGGTTCTTCTGAATCTTCAAAGTAAAATTGCTCGCGATTCACCTGAGGGTTAATAAAAGTATGGGTCAAAGACAAGTCATTTTCCCGGGCGTATTCATAGAAAGCTGTTATATTTTCCGGGTAACAGTTTTCCTTTCCTTTGAGAAAGTCCACTGAAGATGCAAATGCAGTCAACACTGTATTCATATAGTCTGGACTTCTACCCATCAGTCCACAGTTCAATTTTGCCCAATGTTGAATCATACGCCTTCTTTTCAGTAAATCATTACGTGTTTTCGGCTGTAAATAAGACATACCTACACGGTCTCCTGTTGTTGGAGATGCATATGTCATACTATCTTTTAGTGATTCATTGTGTTGTAAATCATATAATTCTGCTTGGCTTTTCATTATTCCAGTGAATGCAGGGTGTTTAGAAATTTTCCCTGAAACTGACATTCCATCTACCCATACATTTGTATTTAATTGATCAATTCGATCAATATAGCCGTCTCCAGATATAGCTGGCATACGCACACCCCTAAATGTTATTTTTAGTGGATAGTCATACCTACCTACTTATAACATCTTATTAATTTCGGTTTGCAATTGTGTCTTAAAGGGCCCAAACACAACTGAATAAAGAACTTCAAGAATTCAACTCCGTAAAAATAAGCTACCGGTTACCATGTAGTAATAACCACACGGCAACCGATAGCTTTCTTTCATAAAACCAACTACTCAGCTACAGAAGCCCATTTATAATCATAAAGAGCTCCAAAAGAGTTATTTACAACACTCTTCATCTTTGGAGATATGAGCTGAGCACTTGCACTTTGATATACAGGTGCGATTGCAGCATCTTCAAACAGTATTTTCTCAGCTTGTAAAAACGCCTCATACCGTTCAACAGGTTTAAGTGCTAATTCGTTTGCAGTTTGGGCAAGTAATTTATCGTATTCAGCATTTGAATACCCCATTTTATTATTTCCACCATCTGTAATGAATAAATTTAAGAAAGTATACGGATCTAAATAATCGGGATACCATGATGCAAATTGAATGTCATAATCCATTGCATCATCTAGGGCTAACCTTTGCTCAAACGGTACTTGTTTCAATGTAACTGTCAGACCTTCAAGGTTTTCCTGTAATTGATTTGCAATAAATTCGCCCATTTCTTTAGAAGTTTTGCTATCACTGGACATGAATTCTAGTTCAACTTTGCTTGTTCCTAATTCTTTTAGACCTTTTTCCCATGATTCTTTTGCGGCGTCAACATTATAAGTAGAAAGATCACCACTTACTTCACGGAAGTCTTTACCAGTTTCAGGCATCGTTACGAAGTTTTTGGGTACAAATCCGTTTGCAACAATGGAACCGTCATTTAAAATTTCATTAACTAAGGCCTGTTTATTAAAGGCCTGGCTAATTGCTTTTCGAATATTTTCATTAGCAAGTGCGTCAGAAGTCGTTTGATTCATTTTAAGGTAATAGATTCCCGTACCAAGTGTGACCTCAAAGTCCTCATTTGTTCCATATACATCAACGAGTTCAGAAGCTAAATCGGTACGATCAAGTTTTTCTTTTTCATATAGGTCCACACCAACCTGTGGATCTTTTACAACATCATATGTTAATTTATTAAGTTTAACTGTATCAGCATCCCAGTAATCTTCATTTTTCTCAAGAACCCAAGAATCAGAGGTGCTATCCCAGTTTTCTAATTTGTATGGTCCATTTGCCAACAGCTTGTCTGAGCTTGTTGCATAGGAATCCCCTTGCTCTTCAACAAACTTTTTATTCAATGGATAATAAGTACCGAATGTTGTTAAAGACTCAAAATAAGGAATAGGTTTTTCTAATGTAACAACCAACTTATAATCTCCATCTGCTTCAACACCCAAAGTGTCAATATTCTTATCGCCATTACTAATTGCTGTAGCGTTTTTAAGAACGCCACCCATCATATATGGTCCATATTCTGATCCAGTATCAGGGTTAACTGCACGCTGCCATGCATATACAAAATCGTGCGCAGTTACTGGATCACCATTTGACCAAACCGCATCTTCACGTAAAGTAAATGTCCACGTAAGCGCATCCTCACTAACTTTGTGATCTGTTGCCATTCCATCTACAATTTCAGCGCCCTCACCTAAACGATAAAGACCCTCATTTGTACCAGTTAAAGCTTGGAATGCTAACATGTCTGTTGCCAGAGAGGAATCCATTGTAGGTATAACATCTGAAGCAGCTAAATTAAACTCTTGTTCAACGTCAGTACCTTTTTCAGCTGGTTTCTTTTCATCGTCAGTCCCCTCTGCTTGATCATCAGAGCAAGCCACCAACAACACACTTAAAATTAATCCTAAAGTAAAAAATAGTGAAAATTTAGATATTTTCATCTGTACGAATCCTCCTTAGTTGTTAAACAACACGCGCTAAACGTTGTTATTCTATTTTAAATTATACTATTTTTCAGTTTATTAAACAAGCGGTACTTTCTACCTAATTCCTGTTATTTCCTCAATAATCGACTTAGAATGCTTAACAGAAATGTGACATTTATCACTGATAATTAATGGAAACTCACTTATAGTATTTGTAGGAAATGGAGGGGTACTTATGGTTAAAAAAAATGAAAAAGAAAAAGAAATAAATTTAACAGGAACGCTAATAAGTGTTTTTGGATTGGGAATTTTCATCCTAATTGCATGGTTTAGTATGTACTTCTTTCACTTATCGCGATAAAGCATAGAAAGGTGGGTTGACCATGCATTTTCATAAATATGAAAAGATATGGCTAATTTTTGGGATTTCATCACTAATTATATTTCTTACTATTATAGGAGTCAGTGCCTTTTCTTTCGGTAATCATCCATCCGGGGGTGTACATTCGATTGATCCAGAGAAGGTTTCGGTCACTCCTCCGTTCGACAAGCCAGGGTTGTCGAAAATCGACGACAATACCTACCAGGCTGCAATTGTTGCCGAGGCTTTTGGATATCAGCCTGCGAAGCTAACTGTCCCAGTAGGTAAGAAAGTAATTTTCAAAGTTACAAGTAAAGATGTTACACACAGCTTTTCGATAGTTAACACAAATGTCAATATGATGGTGATACCAGGCCAGATTAACACGAAAGAATATATCTTCACCGAGCCTGGAAACTACTTAGTACTATGTAACGAATATTGTGGAACTGGTCATCAGTTTATGAAGACAGAAATTGAGGTGGTTGAACAATGAGTAAGCAAATAGCTGCACAAGATAGAAAACTTGCTATAACAAATCTGATAGTGGCATATATCGCATTTATTATAGGTACATTTTGTGGACTGCTTCAGGTATTCGTTAGAAATAATTCACTAGCCTTACCAGCCTGGCTTGACTATTACCAGGTATTAACAGCACACGGGGTTCTGCTTGCCTTAGTCTTTACAACCTATTTCATCTACGGATTCTTCTACACAGGAATGAGCAAAACATTAGGTACTTTCGGTAAAAAAGTCAGAGCCTTCTCATGGTTTGGTTTTTATATAATGACACTTGGGACACTTATCGCCGTTGTCCTGATTATATCCGGAGAAGCATCAGTACTTTATACATTTTACGCACCTTTACAGGCAAATGGATTTTTCTATGTTGGATTAGCTTTGTTCATAGTGGGAACATGGGTAAGTGGATTTGCTTTGATCGGTCATTACATTGCATGGAAAAAACAGCATAAAAAACAAATAAGTCCTCTATTCGCTTTCATGACAATCGCAACCCTTGTACTTTGGTTAATTGCATGTCTTGGGGTAGTTGCAACGGTTTTGTTCCAGTTTATTCCTTGGGCATTTGGCTGGGTCGATACGATCAACGTTGAATTAAGCCGATCTTTATTCTGGTATTTTGGACATCCATTAGTTTATTTCTGGCTTTTACCTGCCTACATGGCTTGGTATTTAGTTGTCCCTAAGCTGCTTGGTGCAAAAGTTTTCAGTGACTCTCTGGCAAGATTAACATTTTTGTTATTTATTTTATTTTCGATTCCAGTTGGATTTCATCACCAGCTTACGGAACCGGGAATTGAAAGTTTCTGGAAATTTTTGCAGACTGTCCTAACATTTATGGTAATTGTTCCTTCACTAATGACTGCATTTTCTATGATTGCTACATTTGAAATATCAGGAAGAGAAAAAGGAGCAAGAGGTGTATTTGGCTGGGTTAAAAAGTTGCCGTGGAAGGATGTAAGATTCACTTCTATTTTTATAGCTATGTTATTTTTCATTCCAGGTGGTGCAGGCGGCATCTTGAATGCGAGCTTCCAGTTGAACGAAGTTATTCACAATACATTATGGGTTGTAGGGCATTTCCATATAACAGTTGGGGCCCCAGTTGCGATGACATTTTACGGTCTTACTTTCTGGTTGATTCCCTATTTATCTGGTACGAAATTAACAAAATCAATGCAGAGACTTGCTTTCATTCAAATTTTTACATGGGCAGTAGGGATGTTTTTAATGTCCACTTCCCAGCACATACTTGGATTACTAGGTGCTCCACGAAGGACTGCCTATTCCGACTATGGAAATCACCCATCAACCTTGGCGTGGTTCGATGGTATCTTAACGAATCACGTTACCATGGCCGTCGGTGGCTCTATTTTATTCCTTTCTGCAAGCATTCTGGTATTCATTGTATTTCAAGGACTGTTTGGAACAAAAGCTAGCAATGAAGTAGATTACGTCGAGTTTCCTCTTGCTGAAAGTGATACAACTAATACCCCGCGTTTCTTGGAAAACTGGTGGCTGTGGATTGGTATTGCATTTGCACTTATTTTGATCGCATACACAATTCCAATAGCCGATATGATTCAAC
The DNA here is from genome assembly GCF_049310925.1 of Virgibacillus sp. DJP39. Lineage (NCBI taxonomy): Bacteria > Bacillati > Bacillota > Bacilli > Caryophanales > Bacillaceae > Virgibacillus > Virgibacillus sp. DJP39. The sequence goes on from NZ_JBMERP010000005.1 coordinate 71,777, forward strand.
ATGCACCACCGGGTTCTGGTGGATTTAAAACATGGTAGGAGCTGATTTAGAATGTTTACATTAGTACTTTCGTTTATCATAGTTTTTACAATTACCAGTGCAATTATCGTCGAAGTTAATACCAATGAGTGAAAAGCTAATAAGAGTGGTGCCTCTAAATCAGAGACACGCTCTTTTTGTTTAACCAAAAGGGTCTTTCGTGAATTTTGTTGCTTTTAGTTTTACAGTTGAAACAAACTGCGACGTAACTGTTATGTTTATTTCCTACCATCCTTTACAAAATTGATGCTGATCCAGCGCTTCTCTTCAAGGGGGAAGGAGTCCCATGAAACATAGGGGGCATGACATGTTTCTATCTTAGTGAAGGCAGAATACGAAGACTCCTGCGGGAACAGCACGCGTCCGAAGACCCCGGAAGAAGCGTTCTTTGCTTCTGAGGAGGCTGAGGCCGTGCCCGCGGAAAGCGAAGTATTCTGCCGGCACGGCGACTAAAAGATTTCACCACGTCGCAGTTTTCAGATTTTCTGTCAGAACAACAACCTTTTAGAAAACAGCCAACAAAAAAATTAACCACCCTTATCCGGATGATTAATGGTAGATAACCTACTCCATAGAAATATAGCCATTACTTTCCCTGATGATTTTATCCGCTTCGCCATAATCTTCATCTGCTATTTCAACATGAAGAACTTGCGGGTCATGACTATCCTTGGGTTCGTTTGTGAACAGGTTTTTGAGAATCTCAGTTACCTTGTCTCTTGAAAACTCTGGTACTCTCTCCACAAGTACTTGCTCGACTTTTAAGGTTTCAAGCTTAGCTTTTACACTCTCTGCGTCACTCTCAGTTTTGAAATAAGCATCAATTGTCTTCATTTTTCTGTCTCATTCCTTTCTTAAACCATTCTATACAGTACTATTACCCTATTAGCAATTTTAAAAACAACTATTCACCACTAATTCTTTTGGGGAATTCAATTTTTTTGTTCTCATTCATTCGTGCTGAGCATACACTAAACAGTTGTAACTTAAAAACAAAAAGTACCCATCAAGTGGTTCTTACAAGGAGGACGCCGAAATGCCAAGCGGGATTTGCAAACTAGAATTGGAAACTCCAATCAATTATGTCTGGCCGTACGTTAGCGATATGAATAAGTGGGCTCCAATGGTACCTGGCTATATCGAACACACCATTTTGAGTAAAAAACAATCAACCTGGAAATTTAAGGGCGATATTGGTGTGGTTCAAAAAGCAGTTAATTTGAGAATAGACATCACCAAGTGGCAGGAACCATCACTAGTAACCTTTAATTTAACCGGGCTAAATGAAAATTTTAAAGGAGATGGTTATTTCGAGGCTAGAGTAATAAGTGGAAGTAAGACAGAAATCACCTGTTATATCAGCATTATAGCTAAAGGGATGATGGGGCCATTGATTAACTCATTTTTAAAATCCTTCGTACCAAAAACAACAAATGAATTGACGAAATCCATTGCTCAAAAGATTAACGAAGTCGAAGTTGTCACTACATAAAGTGAAGTTTCATTCGATGGATCTACTCTTTTAGCAATCCTCCTGTACTGTTCACCGGATGATATGCGGTATAAACGGTAATCGTATTAAAATAAAGAAAGTATTTACTTCCCAGAAAAGGAACCGGATTTTACCCGGTTCCTTAACTTCTGGAAGATAGTACCCGAACACTCCAAAGAATCATCTTGTTGATGGTTCTTTATTTATTTCCGTTTCGCATACTTTCTTCAGCGACTTTGATCATTCTTTTGACCATCTCGCCACCCACGGATCCATTTTCGCGTGCAGTGGTGTCAGCTCCTGGCTGAACACCAAGTTCATTTGCAATTTCTTCTTTCATACTGTCAATTGCATTTCTCGCACCTGGCACCAACAAATCATTTTTGTTTTCTGCCATCATTGATCACTCCTTGTGGGATATAGAACAGAACGAATCTGTTCTGCTCTTATCATTTGAAGTAAGTGATTTTTTACACCTGTTAAATTTTTGATGTTAAATGAATTGTGAGTAAAAATCTTTATTAAAAAGCTCCAAGGAACCCTATTACTGCTGGTCCCAATAGTACGATGAATATACAAGGAAAGATAAATAATACAAGTGGAAATAGCATTTTAATTGGTGCTTTCATCGCCTGCTCTTCCGCTCGTTGCTTTCTTTTTTCCCTGATTTCAACAGATTGTACACTCAAAATTTGCACCATTCCAATCCCTAGTTGTTCGGCTTGAATGATACTTCCAATTAGGGATTTCACATCATCAATGACCACACGTTCGCGTACACCTGAAAGAGCCTGTCTTCTTGTTTTCCCTAAACGCATTTCTTCAAGACTTTGCTGAAATTCTTTTGATAATACACCATCTTTTTTTGCAACAACCTTGCTTAATGCTGAATCAAATCCTAATCCGGCTTCAATACTAACCGTTAATAAGTCCAGGAAATCGGGTAACTCTTTAAGTGCTTTTTTTCCTCGTGCTTTTGTTTTTTGTTTCAAGTAGTAAAAAGGAAAAAATGATGCAATAAGTAAACCAAAACATGCAGCTAATAGTGTAACTCCATCAGAGATATCTAGGATATATCCATACAATCCAAAAACTGCCGGAAGTACAACAAGTAATAATAACTGTACAATCCGAAACTCCACTGGTGTCATGCCCATAGGGTTTCCCGCTTGAAGCAATTTATTTTCAATTTTTTCTTTTTTAGCAGAAGATAAATTTTTCTTAAAGACCTGCTTTAATTGTTTCCAAAATGGTTCGAGCATTCGTTTGGAAAAGGTTAGTTTTTTCAACTGATTAGATGGTAGCACATCCTTCTGCGCATTCGTTCGCAGTACAGATGAAATCCGACTTTTTATTTTATGCTTCTTTTCTCGACGCAAGCTAACTACTCCATAAATCAACAATAGAATTGTTAAAAGATATGTTATATATAGCATAGAATTACACCTCGATTGTCGTTAGTTTTCGGATTAGAAAAAAACCAATGGTACATGAAACAATCGCAATTGCTACAAGGATAAGCCCAATTGGGTGGCTAAACAGCACACCAATATAATCGGGTTGTATAAGATATAGTACCAGGCCTAGGATTACCGGTAGCAAACCAATTACCATTCCAGATAATCTTCCTTGAGCGGTTAATGTTGCAATTTGTCCTTGTATCTTAATCCGATCTCGAATGGTTTGAACAATTTTTTCTAAAACCGTCGCCAGGTTTCCACCCACTTGCCGTTGAATAATAATGGCTTGAATCATCAAATCAAGATCGTCACTAGGCATCCGTTCCTTAAGGTTATTTAATGCTTCCTCCATTGCAGTTCCATATTGCATTTCACGTAACACCGTTCCCAGTTCTTCTTTCATAGGGGTCTTTGCTTCTTCCATGACAGACGTCAAAGCTTGCGGAAAACTGAATCCTGATTTTAGCGCCCCAACTACAGAAGAAATCATTTCAGGCAAATCATCATTAAATGCTTTCGCTTTGTCACTTTCCTTTTTTTTCAAAATAAACCTAGGAATTAGAAATCCGACTATCCCACCAATGGGCATTATAATTATACTTTCAACAAATAGATAAAGAATGCCAGCACCCAGTGCAACAGCAATCCACTGAAACATAACATATTCCTCAGGTTTTAACGGCACTCCAGCACGATACAACGAAATTTCTAGTTTATTGTTTTTAGCTTTAGTCAACAATTTTTTACGTATGTTTATTTTTGTCCGATTTAAATTTAATTTTAAACGAATCTTTTTTTCCTCAACTACATCTTCCTTATTAGCTGAGAAATATCGATCAATTCTACTTTTGACCGTTTCTTCCTTAACAGGCGTTAAAAATTGTAAAATGGATAAAAACAACAGAAAGGTTGTCAAGAAAATTAGTGGGATAATTAGACTTATCATCCTATCCACTCCTCCTGGTCAATGAATACATTTGGTGAAATGGTTATACCCGAATTCTCCAGACGTTCATAAAACTTTGGTCTGACACCGGTAGGTACCAATTTACCAATCACTTTCCCTTGTTCATCAAGTCCATCTTGCTCAAAGTTAAAAATATCCTGCAAAACAATTATTTCTCCTTCTAAGCCTTGAACTTCTGTTATTTTAGTAATTTTTCTGGTTCCATCCTTTAATCGGGACTGTTGAATAAACAAATCAATTGCACCAGCAATTTGTTCCCTGATCGCTTTAACCGGTAGTTCAATCCCTGCTAGAAGCACCATAGTTTCTAGTCGGGAAATCATATCTCGTGGGCTATTGGAATGCCCTGTTGCTAATGAACCATCATGCCCTGTATTCATTGCCTGAAGCATATCTAAAGCCTCTGCCCCACGTACCTCACCAATAACTACTCGATCAGGACGCATCCGCAAAGAATTTCGAACTAAATCTCGAATAGATACTTCACCTCTACCTTCAATATTTGGAGGTCTAGCTTCCAACGTAACAACGTGATCCTGTCCTAACTGAAGCTCAGCCGCATCCTCAATCGTAACGATCCGCTCATCACTTGGAATAAAGTTAGATAACACATTAAGAGTAGTTGTTTTACCCGAACCAGTACCGCCGCTAACAAAGATGTTCAGTCGTGCTTTTACACATGCGTCTAGGAAAACAGCCATTTCTTTTGTTAATGTACCAAATTGAACAAGATCCTCTATTACGAAAGGATCTTCAGAAAACTTCCGTATAGTTATAGTCGGACCTTTTAGTGCCAAAGGAGGAATGATTGCATTTACACGAGATCCGTCCGGTAATCGTGCATCAACCATCGGGCTGCTTTCATCGATTCGCCGACCAATTGGGGCTACGATTCTTTCAATTACATTCATCACATGTTCGTTGTCCCGAAATTTCACATCTGTTAAAACAAGCTTACCCTTTCTTTCGCAATATACCTGATTGGGTCCATTAACCATTACCTCTGATACATCTTCATCCAACAAAAGTGGGTTTATCGGTCCGAATCCAGTTAAATCATTAACAAGCTCATCAACTACCAGCTTTCGGTCGACTACTCCCCGAAATGATTCATCTTCTTTAATGATATCGATAACCATTTCATCAATTTTAGGTAAAATTTCTTCTAAGTTATCTAAATCCTTAATTTCCTGTAGTATTTTTTTATGTAATAGCCTTTTTATTTCCTTATGTTTCTCATTTTCCTTAGGCTGGACAGGCTTTTTAGGGGGGATACTTTTTTTGCTTGTTTCTTTCGATGGTAACGGTTGCTCTGATTTTTTTGTGCTTACAGTTTTCTCTGCTGTCACTTTTGGCTCCTGTTTATCTTTATCCTGCAATCGGCTAAGAAGACTCATTTCCTACCCCCCCTATTTTTTTGAAGAAAACAACTTTGAAACAACTGATTTTTTCTTATCGATACCACTGGACACTTTATGATTTGATAGTAAGTTTTCTGCTATCTTAAAAAATGCTTTTGACAAATCTGATTTAGTTTTACTCGTTACAAATGGAATTCCTAAATTTAGCGATTGAGAAGCAATTTTAAAATCATTTGGGATATATATTACATTCTCCTGTTCGAGCATGTTTGGTATATCTTCTGCTTTTATCAGGCTGTCCATATCATACCGATTAACTACTAGGATAACTTTGTCGCGAAGCCCTAATTTTCCTAGTGTTTCTAACATTAATCTAGTGCTTTTTAAAGCAGTCATTTCCAGATTAGTCACGAGTAAAATTTGATCTGCTTGTTCCATCATGTCTAAGGACTGCTCCTGGATTCCAATACCGGTATCAACTACAAGGTAATCAGATTGCTTTCGTAATAAATCTGACACTTTTAATAAAATTTCATTTGTAACAAGTTCTGCATATTCGGGTCTCTCGGGAGAAGGTAAAACGCCAACTCCTGATGAATGAGGAGTTATATAGTGGTCAATTGAACCTTGCTCAACTCTATCGAATTCTTCACAAACATCTTTCATTGTATAAGATGGCTGTAAATCCATCACAAGACTGACATCTCCAAATTGAAAATCAGCGTCCAGCAGATTGACGTTGAGATTTTTTTTATTCAACGCGATTGCCAAATTGACTGAGATAAGTGTTCTTCCTATCCCCCCCTTTGCACTGCACACAGCAATCATCTTACGGTTATATATTTGTTCTGCTTCTGCCATCATGCTTTCCTCCTTGATACCAACAAACGCTTAATCCCGATCATCAGGTGGAATAATACTCGGGCGCAAAATGAAGTGGATGTTGCCTGGTACTTTAGCGCGACTTCCGTCTTGTTCGGAAGCGTTAATTAAAGCAATAGCTTGTTCTGGTTTCAACTCAAGGGTAACTGCTTCATATCCCTCAGCTGTAGTACCTTCTGGTAATTCACCACTTGGCTTTTCAATCATTTTCTTTCCGACAGCAAGCACCCGAACATCGGAAAGTAATAACTCTGAATTTATTCCTTCTTTCTTTCCTTTGACATACTTATTGGTTACGATCACATCAACATGGTCTTCGGGATGAATTAAATTTGTAACAGACTGAACGTTTGCTACCGCAACAGAAACTGCCCGGAAGCCTTCCTTCACCTTTCGAGAAACAACTTCAGACTCTTCCTCTTGATCTTTCACCCGATGAGCAAGCACTATTTCACCTTTTTCAATGTTAGCTGTTGCATATTTTCCTGTAGCATTTGCCAAGTCAGTAACGGTTTGTGGATGGATATTTTCTTCTGGTACATTGACTACCTCAAGTACCTCTTTAGTAATTAATTGGTTTTCAGCTAATTTTTCTTTGGCTTTTACCACTTCAATCATTGGCGGTGCAGCTACATCAGTTGTTTCAAATTGTTTTGTGTAATTTAAAAATAGTACAGTTGTTATGATTCCCATTATAATCGCTAAAAAAAATATCATCTTTGAGCGCATATCTCTCACCTACTCAGTTAGTTTAATACTATAAGCTCCACGATTTACTGCATTAGGGTCTGCAAAGCCTTTGCCAGTTCTTTTCATAAAGATCCCCGTGATCGAAGTATCTGTTGCACTCATTGGTTCTTTAATATAAAAATAAGCAAACCCAGTTATTTGAACTTGTTTTACTTTATTTAATTCATTTGCATATGGTTTGTAGATAAGCGCGAGAATAACCCGATCACAATCCCGTGCATACATATCATTGCAACTATTTACCCTCGTTTGCACGACATCTCTAGTTTTTCCTGAAACATTACCTGATTCTGTGTTGACAATATCTCCAACCTGGAGTTCTTCACTGTATCCATCTCGAAATGTTTCTTCGTAGGTTTTTGCTCCTGGACCTGCCAGTGCAAGTATTCCAAAATTGCCGTATTCGGAATCACCTGACCCTACTTTTAGTGGATATTCTTCACCGAATTCCAACACGAAGCTTTCATCCACTCCAAGCGGAACAGCCCCTGTTGCTCGTCCCATCACACCTAGGCTCGCTGTTGCATCAGCTTTTATATTTACGGTCTCAATGCCAAACAACTTAGAGAAAGCAAGTGGTACATCTCTTTGTAGATTTACTTTGACACGATCATTTAATAGTACATTAACCGTGTCCAAAGCGGCGATCTCATTATGCTTAACAAGAACTTCATCAACTATAGATCTGACAATTGCTTCATCATTTGACGTTAATTCCTGTGCACCGGACAAGGCTGCAGCATTCGCCACCTTTTGTAAATCAGCTTTTGTCATATAGAGCCTACTACCATCCATTACAAGTCCAGTAATTGCCAATAAACCAGCAAATGCCAGTGACACGAGAATAAGGACATTACCATCTTGCTTTCTTAAAAGTTCCCTTATTATTTTCATGCTTAGATCCCTCACTTACTCTATTCTTATAGTCGAGTCGACACTTAGAACAAGCGACTCCGGAAAAATTGTCTCGATAAATGGGGTGAAAGGGGTAAGGGTATAATCTAGGTTTACTGTTATATATTCACCAGACTCTCTCATTTCTGGTTGGGGAGTAATGTCTACAAGAAGTTTAGTTGGATCACCCATACTTAAATTATTTCGGGCAAATTGAACAAGCTCTGTGTCAGTTTCACCTAACCCTCCAAGTCTTACTGTTTCCTGTGCGGTGAAATGAAGCGAAGAATACATAATGGTCATCCTGCCGATATCAATGATACCCACTAGTAATAACAAAAGAACTGGTAGGATTAACGCCATTTCCACCAATGATTGTCCTTTTTCCTCTCGGATCATAATAAAACAGCTCCATTAAGAAAAAATGCAAGAGCTGCCCCACCAGCAATTGCTAGCCCATATGGGTATGTACTTTCTAACCCTTCTTTATCAAGACCAAGAGGTATCCTCATGCCATAAGTAATACCGCTTATCGAATAGGTGATTGATTTTAAACGTTGAAATGCTCCTTTACGAAGCAACAAAATAATTAGACCAATTAAACCACCAATAAAACCCATATAAATTGCTGAAATAAATACAAATGACGACCCTTTAATTGCTCCTATTAGCGCTAGCAGCTTAACGTCACCTGCACCCATACCACCCATTAGATAAGGTATTAAAAGAATAACAAGTCCGCAGCTAAAACCTAGTAAACTACTGAATAAACCAGACCAACCTAACAAAATTCCATTTAATAGAAAAGCAAGAAGCAATGATGGAAAAATGACATTATTATAGATCTTTCTGCTTTTTAAATCGGTTATTACACAGATTACTAGGACGATTATTAATAATAGATTTAACACATCAATGCCCTCCCTTCTATTTTTTTAACAAAAAAGCTTTACATATGTAAAGCTTTATTTGCTCTTTTAATTGTTATAATAATACCATTATGGTGTATTAGCTGTTGTCAGTGATGCCACGACATTATCGAACATAGTTTTTATTTGTCCTCGCATTGTAATTAATACCGCAACCACTCCTACAGCAATTACTCCCAACACTAAACCATACTCAGTCATACCTTGTCCTTCTTCTTCTAAAAATAAGCCTTTTAATTTTTTCATCATCATAATAAATCTCTCCCTTTTCTTAAATAATTTTTATAAGACGAATTCAACTTCATTTCCAATCTCTGTACGAGTGTGACTAACTGTTCCTGCTGGTAACTCGATTACTGAAACTGCATCGGCATAGCGACTTCCAACTTTTCCTGGGGTTAATGCTTCATCAATAGCGACAACTATGTTTGCTGCGTTAAGATAAATAATATCAATGGAATAATTCATGAAGAATGTATGGACGGATTGACAGGGTTTGATATGCATGCCAGTTCCTAAGTCAAGTTTGTCCGTGAACATCAAGCCTCTTAGTCGTTTAAAAAAACTGTATGCCTGATTGACATTTACGGCGATTTCCTCCTCGTTACTTAGGTTTACTAGCTTCAATAATTACACCTCCTATGGACAATAAAAATAACCCGCCTTTACCGAAAGGGGGGTTACTGCCTAGTTATTTCAACAATTAAATAGATTTGTAGTGCTAGAAAGGCGCTACTTATCTACCCATTATTAAAATACTATTCCCTGATCCTTCGGTAACTGGCTAGCAATATGCGAAGATTAGCATATAGCCCCTATAGCTTTGCGTCACTGGCTTTCACCAAGTTTTGCCTTTATCGAGATACAGAATTATTCTTTTTTCGACTGCTCTCTTGTTTTTATAATAGTTTAATAACAGAACAAATAGAATCCTACAATAGTACCATTTTTTTACAAAAACCCCCACAAATAAACAATCTCTTGATTAACTAAAAAAAGACAACTGATATAGACAGCTGCCTTAAGACGCAAATATTGACCAGTTATTTTTCTTTGCTGCTTCTTTCATACCCTGGTCAGGATTAACTACTATAGGATACTTCACAAATTGAAACAATGGTATATCACTTTTACTATCAGCATATGCCCAGGTTTCAGCTGGATGAGATTCATCCTCCTGATGAACTTCCATCCACTCTTTTACTTTATTAACCTTTTCGATTCCATTTACTATAGAACCAAGATTACCAGTACATATTCCATTTTGGTCAAATTGTAATTCGGTACTAATTACATGAACGTTTAAATCAAGTTTCTTGGTAAAAGCTCTAAGAAAAGGAAAAAGGGCACCAGACAGAACAATAACAGTATCTCCTTGTTTTTGATGTTCACGTATTTTATGTACAAGGTCCTGATTTGCATCTTTAATACCTATCTCTACTAGTTTTACAAAAAAATCATCTAATTCCTGGGATGTTTTTCCCTTAAACGATTGTGCAAAGGCCCTGAAAAATTGTAATCGAAAAGCATTTTTTCCATTAAGTAAGCCAGAAACTGTAGCTTTTACAATCCCTGCACCAACAACAACCCACTGCTTAAAGACGAACTCCTTTTTTGCCGCTTGAAACATAACCTTAAACGAATTCCCTTGGTAAAGGGTACCATCGAAATCAACTGTTACAACTGCCATTTCCTATCACCTCTACATCAACTATAATGCTGCATTAAGGGGATGTACACTAGAATGGCAATGAACTCTGTATTTTTCTTTTTTTCCTTCTTAATAGCTTAGCTGTTTTCCTTCTCATCTTTCCATTAACAAACGGATAAACCATCAAAGGTAATCCTGGCACTAGTGAAACCGAGACGAGCGCTAACCAATAACTTTGCTCCGAGAGGAAATAGATTAGCGATGCTGGCAAAAATGGATAAAACAATCCTACCCTTATAGATGATTCGTATTTCCCTGGAATTTCAGCTTTAACTGTATAGGTGGATTTTATTTGTTCCCCTTTTGATAGAATCACCCTTTCATGACTCAACTCAATCTGCTTGTCACTCGTATTAATGGTTCCGATTAATGGAAAAGCACCATTATTGCTAAGCTCCGACAATGGACGCGAAACCTTATCGCCCACCTTTAAGATCCCGACATCACTCCCCATTATTACTCCCTGGCTTTTGTCAGATACCTGGTACGCCAAACCGAGGTTCTGTCCAGAAGTAAGCATTGTTCCACCCATAATAACTGCAATCGTTAATCCACCCACTATATAAATCAGCTGTAATTCCATCCCCTGACTCTTCTTTTTACGCTTTTTTGTAAACTTAATTTCCCCGAAGGCAATTAGTCCTGCAAGAACCAATGCGATTACTGGTATTAATAACGGATTGCTTTGAAACTTTTCCGCCCACAACGATAAGTAGCCAATTTTCGGAATAACAATTGGTGTTTCTCCAATCGTTATTGCTTTCCCTGCAACCCACTCCTGTTTAATAGGTACAGTACCATCGGAACTTTGATCTGTATACTTATTGGCATCACCTTTTGTAATGAACCCTTCTTCACGGCTCCCACTCATTACACGATGAGCGATCCAGCCCTGTTTTGAAAGACTCCCTTCTTCTGTTTTAAAAAATATAATATCTTCTTTATGTATAGTTTTCTCTTCTTTTAAATTTTCAATGATGACCATGTCCCCCCGTTCCCAAACAGGGTGCATACTGTTTGAACGGATAACAGTAAGTAACATAGGTTCTTTTGTAATAGCTGATCCAATAGCTGCGACTAATGAACATAAGACTACTATTACTAGAACAACATTTATTATTCTCGAAACTACCTTCATAGATACAACTCCTTTCCTCTATTTTATTGTAAATCTATATCAAATTAAGCCCTCTAAAGTAGAATTCATCTGGTACAAAAGTATACCCTTCCATAAACTTAAGTAGCAGACAAAAGAAAAAAGTAGTAGTAAATCTAGTAAATAGTAGATTAATAAAGTAGACAAATGATATTTAATAAGCCCACTTAAGAGTGACGATATCAACCGATAAACCACCTATACTTGGTTTATCAACAAAACACGGCGATATGCCGAAAAAATTCTAGGAGGAATTATAAATGAAAATGAAAAAAGGATTATTAATGGTAGTTTTACTACTAGCTCTTTCCAGCGTGATGGCAGCGATGTCATTTACGACTGCTAGTGTAACGAGTGGCATGTCGTTTAATGTTAAAAATACAAACGAATCGCTCTTAGCACTTTCAGCAAGTGACGAACACAATGCATCGTTTTACAATACAGCTGGTGCAGATAAACTAATTATTGACTTGGACAAAGGTTATAATGGTGACGACTTTGGCGTTCAAAACAATAGTGATTACACTTGGGACGAGTTATTTACAGTTAAAAATAATTCTGAACACGCAATAAATGTTTCTGTAAGCACTAACCCTAAAGTTGGTATTGCAGGAATTAACACTTATTTAAAAAGTACTGAAGACTCTTGGACTAGAATAAATGGAATGTATAGTTCAGGGGATGGAGAATATACTTTTGTACTTGAACCTAACGAAGAAAGACAGATTGATCTTAAATTAGAATCTATGCAAGGTTCAAATAAACATGAAGGTCAAAGAGACTTCGATTTAATCGTTGATGCCAGCAAAGTCTCCAAGTAATATAAGTTTTTTTAAAACATCCCTAAATTGAATTTAGGGATGTTTTTGATTTCCTTATCATACGGATAAGACATAACTACCCACTATTCGGCAAAATTAGAACCAATCATTGTACACTATCTGACATAATATCCACCACAATCTAGTTATAATTAACTATGATAATAACTGGATTACTAGGAAACTGTGATATACGTCCTATATGTGGGCACCAGGGACGTATGGAGTTAGTGGTGCAACCGGCCTGATTAGAACTGGACAATTTGTTCAGTTTGATTAGGCTTTTATTATGAACTTTTTTAGGAGGATGAAAAATGAAATTTATGATTTCGCTGACGATGCTTTTTATCACTGCAACAATTTCACTTCTACATACCACTAGTTTTACAACAGCCGAGGTAAAGAATAACACAAAACTATCAGTGGTCTCTGAGGAGAATGCATTGGTCGCAATAACCTACACGAATAGTAAACAATTTGTAGTAACAAACAACACAAGCTCAACAATTAAAATAGAACGAATTGAGGTTAGTGGAGAATTTGACCATGAAATTGTTGATTTAGGAAAAAAAGGATCTCACTTTATCAGCCCTGGTGCAGTTCAACCATTTAATATTACCGGAGATCCAAATAAATTAACCGGAAAGGTAATTCAGGTAACAACAAATTGGAATAATGGTAGCGCAGTAATTAAATCAACAATACCAGATATCAAATAGAGAAAAATAAAAGGGGTAATAGAAATGATTAAGATCATAAGAAATCTATTAAATCGAGAAAACAAGAAAATTATGTTTAGCCTTGTCACATTATTAATTATCTCAGCTTCTGTTTCCGTTTATTCCTTTCTACAGCCTACAACGATTACGAACCAAATTAATGACAATACTGCACAGTTTCAAACAACGTATGATTATAAGGCCACCGTTACACCTAATGTACTTAACCCAAACGGCGGTACAATCGAGGTTGGCGATACAATTTTCAAAAAGGTGACAACAGCTATACCTTTCGACTTAAAAACTACAGTAAAATCAGAAAATCCTTTAACGATAAAAGGAACACACGAAGTAAAGTTACTAGTGAAAGCAGGAGAGCTATGGGAGAGAACGTTCCCATTGGAAGAAAAACAATACTTCGAACAAACAGGGAAAGATTTATCAATTGTCGATAATGCTTATACAATAGACATTGCAAAACTCAAAACGTTTATAACACAAGTTGAAGAAGAAATCGGTGTTAGACCTGAACAGTATGCGTTGGAAGTGATCCCAACAATTCAAGGAACGATTAACTTTAATGGAAAAGAAGAGGAGATTCAGCCACAGGAAAGGCTAGTATTTCAATACGCCTATGATGAAATTAACCTAGCTAGTGAGAAAACTTTTACATCTAATGCCTCATTTACCACGACTCAAACAATTAAGAGTACATTTCAACTAATAGGAGTTCCGCTTCCTCTTATTCCAGTCCGAACAGCTAGTACTATATTGTTTATTCTGTTACTAATCTCTGTTAGTTATGCATATAGAGATTTAGTAATCAGTCGCCACGCTCCTTCCTTGACACAAATGGAAAGAATCAATAAAAAGCATGGAAGCAGAATCATACCAGTCACTCAAAAAGTTACCACTGCAGATAAGTCGATTTTTACACTAGACACGTTTAAGTCGATCATAAAAATTGCTGATGAAAAAGAACTTCCTATTTTTTGCTGCAAAGACCATCAAGACGGTGGAGCAGCATATTTCATTGTTGATGGGGATTATATGTACAACTATGAAACTAGTAGAACAGAATTAATACGGAGTGCAAAAAAAGTAGAAGAAAGTGACAAAGCCTATGCAAGAGGTTAATCGCTTTTATCGTTTACTAATCAAGAATCCTAGCAGTAAATTGCGTCTCGTATTTTTATATCGCTATATTTCTCTTCTACTAACTTCATTCTTTTATATACTTGGCCCGCAATCACCATTTATTTTTAAGGCAGGAGTGGCAGTTTCACTGGGAATTTCAGCCTTGATCTTAACCGATCTATATAGAAAGTACGAACATAATACTACAATACTAAAATCAATTGTAATAACAGAAACAATAGGACTGACGTTGTTGCTAATCCCTACAGGTGGTATATCGAGTCCATTTATATGGTATGCACTTAATCCAGTTTTGATTGCAGCAAGCTTTCTGACACCCTTATTTTGTTGGACATCTTTAACATTCTACCTTGGAAGTACTACACTGTTTGCCTATAATGTATTCCGTACTAACGATATAGGAATCTTTTTACAAGAAAAGTCCTATTTCTATTTGGTCTGTATATTAACAACGCTGCTAGCAAGCTTATATGCTAGTCTAACGAAAGAACTCGACTCAAAAGCTTCTCAACTAAAGATAAAGCAGGAAGAATTATTAGCGGTGAATAAAGAAATTACTGAAACAAATCAAAAGTATTCAGAAACATTAGAACACGTCATGTCGCTTTACCACTTAATGGAAAACCTTGCATCAGAGAAAAGTCCTGAGAAGCTAACTAATGAAATAACTAATTCCTTAGTTAAATGTACACAAAGTGATGAAGCGTTCTTTTGGTTAGCAGATCTGGATTACAAAAACAGTTACATAGCTAGTACTTCAAACAGTACTGAAATCGAAATGGCAATCAAGGAAAAGCTGAACAAGCTGAAAGGAAAAAGGGAAGCGTTCGTTAGCAAGATTAATAAAGAATTGTTTTGGATAAAAGTAATTAGAACATCAGGTAATGTCGGGATTTTAGGAGTTAAAATATCAAGTTCCAGTGAAGCCAAAAACACATTTTTTCTGAACCGTCCTTTCGAATTTTTAGCAGATCTTAGTGAAATAATGGTAGAGAGAATACACATGGACAATGTAATGAACCAAATGCTTCTAATCGAAGAACAAAATCGGATCGCCAATGAAATCCATGACAGCGTTTCTCAAAGATTGTTCGGGATTGTTTGTTCATTACACAGCTTACAAGCAAAAAGTGAAACCATAACAAAGGAAGAATTACATGCAGAATACCAATTTCTTTCCCAGTCAACGAACACAACAATAAAAGAACTTCGGTCAGCTATTTACCGGCTAAGTACAGTTAAGAAAGGTGAAGAACCTTTTCTTGTCCGCTTAAAAAAATATTTGGACGAATATGCGAAACTAAACGATGTCAGAATCACCTACCATATAACTGGTGATGAATCTTTAATAGAGAACGATTTAAAGCAAGCGCTCTACCGGATAATATGTGAAGCCTGTGGTAATGCAGTTCGCCATGGGAAATGTGGTGATATTCAACTTAAATTAACATTACTAAATAACAAAACAACACTAGTCATTCAGGATAATGGGATAGGAATTAGTTCGAACTATGTTACCGATGTGGAGGAAAAAGGCATTGGCCTTCTTAACATGAAAAGTATTGTAAAATCGTTTGCTGGCATATTCTCTATAGGTGGTAAATCTGGTATGGGAACAGAAATTGATATCGAAATCCCAAATAAAAAGATACAAAACAAGCAAGGGGTTGCTGGATAGTGAAAATTATTATTGTAGATGATCATCCTTTAGTAAGGCAAGGGCTTACATCAGTACTTTCCTTAGACGAAACAATTGAGGTTTTAGGAGAAGCGACTAACTGTAAAGAGGCATTACACTTAATCTATACGGCACAACCCGATTTAGCTTTAGTAGATCTCCGCATTGCTGGTGAGTCTGGTTTTGACATAATAAAGGAATCAATACGCCAAGGAGCTACATGCAAATTTGTTATTCTAACATCGTCAACAGAAGAAGATGACTTTACACGAGCGAAGGAACTAGGTGTACATGGCTATATATTGAAAGAAGCTTTACCTGAAGAATTGATTCATGGATTACGTGTTATAAGTAAGGGCCGGAAATATTATGACCCTGGTGTCCTTGATTTGGTTATGCAGAATGAAAACATAGCTGACACACACATTGAACAGCTGACACCAAAAGAAAAAGAAGTAATAATTGAGTTAGGCAAAGGCCTTTCGAATAAAGATATTTCAAAGACTTTGTTCATTACCGAATATACAGTTAAAAAACATGTTAGTCAGATATTGGCTAAACTTGGATTGGTAGACAGAACACAAGCAGCACTGTATGCGAACTCAAAAGGGTTAGTAACTTATAGTGTAAATGAAATATAGTCACTCCAGGCTCCCATTTTTCCTGGAGCTTTCCTTTTCATTTCAAACTGCAATCCAATTATTTCTAATTGCAAATAAAGCCGCTTTAGTCCTATTCTCCACATTCAATTTCCTCAAAATAGATCTAACATGATTATTAACAGTTGTAGAAGTTATGAAAAGGCTACTGGCAATGCTCTCGTTATTTTGTCCTTCAACGATCTTTTCAAGCACTTCCCATTCTCTACCTGTTAAAACTTTTTCAGGTCTTTTTAATTCCTTACTGGTAACTTTTATATAATTATATAAAAGGAAAGGGGATAAGTCCGGATGTATATACTGCTTTCCATTCAAAATACTCTTAATCGCAAAAACCAATTCGTCCGATTCCATCCCATTATAAAAATATCCTTGTAGATCTAATTTAAACAATTCGTTTAAGCGATCACTTCTTAAATCAGATGTCCATGCAACTATTTTAATATCATTTTTTAAGCAATGATAAATGAGGTCCGAATTATCTACTTTTATATTCATGTCAATGATAAGTAAATCCGATTCCTGAGCAGCTTCATAAAATGAATTCTGTTGATCAGGATTACACTTGCTTACACTATGTTCACCCAGCTTTTCATTTAGGACTTTAACAATCCCGTCAAGGAATATTCCAGGTTCCTTAATAATCGTTATTTTGCTCATTATTTAACACCTCTAATCGTACCGCATTTTTTAAGTATAGAAACTAATTGGTTGTGGTCGACCCAAAAAGTATCCTTGTCCATAGGGAACACCCAATTCTTATGCTTTTATAGATCTTTTTCACGTTCAAATACTTCCAACACCATTGTGGTATCACCTTCAAAAGGTCGAGCATTAATTTGATTAACCTTTGTTTTCGATGTGAATTGGAAAGCTCATAGGAAAAATAACGGTCTACCTTGGCAATATCTGGCTTAAGCTCTAAAATAGATTGAAGGGTTGATTCACCTTTTCCAATGTCATCAAGAGCAATTAGAAACCCTAGTTGTTTTAACTCTCCTATACTTTGCTGGATTGTTTCTAGACCGGCTACTCTTTCTGCTTCATTTATTTCAAAAAAGATTGACCGTGTATGAATAGCGGTATTAGATCTGATTTTCTTTATATAATGTTGAAATTCAGGATTGGTTAAAGTAGAAGGAAAAATGTTTATATATAGCTTTGACTCTTCCAGATTTGATTTTTCCATATTTAAAAGTACTGATTGCTTTTAAAATTGCTTTCATATCAAATAACCGATTATTTTCCTTAGCATACTTAAACAGTAGCTCTGGATTATTAAAACCATTAGAACGCAGTAAAACTTCATAGCCGTGTGTTAGCTTGTTTGATAAATCCATAATGGGCTGAATCACGTGGTAAAAGTTAGACTATTCAATCAACGAGAAATAGTTTTTACGCTTAAGATAATAGGATAGCCCCCTTTTTGTGCGATCTACCCTATTTTGGAATTACACAATTCTACAGTTTAAACTGGCGCACTAATCCATTCAGCTTTTCAGCCAATTTGGCAAGTTGGTCCGAACTGTCTGACACTTCTTCCATGGAGCTGCTAGTTTGTTGAGAAGAGGCAGATGTTTGTTCCACACCAGCAGCAGATTCTTCAGAGATTGCTGCAATTTCTTCGATAGATTTATTCATCTCTTGGCTATTGGAAGCAATAGTCGATAGATTATCTGAAATCGTTTTAATATTTTGCACCATATCTGTTACTGCTGTACTTATTCCTTTAAATGTTTCACCGGTTGTTCTTATTTGATTTGTTCCTTGTTCAACTTCACTATAGCCTTGATTTAATGAATTAGTTACAATACTAGTTTCATTTTGAATACCACTAACGATGCCAGTAATATCTGCTACTGAAATAGAAACTTGTTCTGCAAGCTTCCTTACTTCATTAGCCACCACTGCAAAACCTTTACCATGTTCTCCTGCTCTTGCAGCTTCAATTGCAGCATTTAATGCAAGCAAATTGGTTTGGTCAGCAATATCTTTAATTACAGAAACTAATTTTGATATCTCTTTAGACTGTGAATCCAATCCTTGTACCTTTTGTACTGCATCCTGTACAATTTGATCTATTTTCGTCATTTGCTGAGTGGACGATTCCATTAATCGAGTGCCTTCACTGGTCAGATTAAGGACTTCGTTTGATGATTGTTGAATAATCTTTCCACTTTCATCAGTTTCCTGGACCTTGGATGTAAAAGAAACCATAGAGGAAGAAAGCTCACTTGCACTATTTGCCTGTGTCTCTGAACCTGAAGCTAATTCCTGCATAGTAGTTGCAATTTGCTGTGATCCAGCTTTTACTTCATTCGCTGATTGCGTTAATTCCTCACTCTGACTGCTGACAGTCTCTGACACATCTGAAACTTCTTTAATTACTCTTCTTAAACTCTCACTCATGGTGTTTATTGCAGTTGCAAGGCGTCCAATTTCATCTTTCCCTTCATAATCTATCTTTTCAACAGCTAAATCTCCTTCAGCAATTCTGTTACTAGTTTGAACTACTTTATTAAGGTTACGTGAAACGATGCGACTTATAAAAAATACAAGTATCGAACCGATTACTACAGAAGCAATCATTGAAGCAACCTGAATAATAAAGGTTAATTGCTGACTTTCTTTAGCTTGTTTAACTGCTTGAGCACGTTCATCGTTTACTATTGTAAGAAGACTTTCTAGTAAACCAACTGTTTCTGATCTTAATGAATTAACATTTCCGGCATAATTACTTGCCAGCGCGACAAATTCACTTTCTACTGCCGGAACAACTTTTTCCGTAAATAATTCGTTCATTTCTTTGTCGTTAGCAATAATTTGATTAAACAATTTTTGTTGGTCTGCAGTATCCATCTTTTTTCTTACTTTGGCTTCTAGCTTATTAAATGTCTCGCGACGTGCCTCATATTCATCTGCAAATAGATTGTCTCCACTTTGAATGTAGCTAATTACACTAAGGCTTTTAGAGCGACTCAATGATCCCATTTCAGTTATATCTATTGCTCGTTGTCCCCTTCATTCTAATTCATTAACATTTTCACCAATGTTCCCAATTAATGTAGAGACAACTGCTGTTGATATTCCGAATAAAATAAATACTACAGCTATTGTAATAGCATATTTCTTGCCTATATTTAAATCTCTAAAATTAACTTTAAAGCCCTTAAGCATATGTAGTTTCTCCCCTGTTGATTGACTGTACAAACAATAATTGAATGAAATATGATAGTCCGCTTTAAGAACTATCATATTTAGTAGTTTATTAATCTATAGTTTAAATTGACGTACTAGATCATTAAGTTCTTCTGCTAATTTTGCAAGGTGTTCTGAGCTTCCTGCAACTTCTTCCATCGAGCTACTCGTTTGCTGCGATGAAGCAGCCGTTTGCTCTACCCCAGCCGCCGATTCTTCTGAGATTGATGCTATTTCTTCAATTGACCCACTCATCTTTTGGCTATTTTCCGCAATGTCAGAAAGGTTTCCTGAAATTGTTGTGATGCTATTAACCATTTCAGTTACTGCATCACTAATTCCGTTAAATGTTTCACCGGTAGTCTTAATTTGACTAGTTCCTAGCTCAACTTCTGAATAGCCACTTTGTAATGATTTCGTGACTGTACTGGTTTCATTTTGAATGTTATCGACAATCCCGGTAATATCTGTAACAGACACCGAAACCTGTTCTGCAAGTTTCCTGACTTCATCAGCTACCACTGCAAAACCTTTTCCATGTTCACCAGCTCTGGCAGCTTCAATTGCAGCATTTAAAGCAAGAAGATTAGTTTGGTCTGCAATATCCTTTATAACAGAAACTAACTTTGAGATTTCCTGAGACTGAACATCTAAACCCTGTACCTTTTGAACTGCATCCTGAACAATTTGGTCAATCATCGCCATTTGTTTTGTTGAAGATGCCATCAGCTGACTACCTTCATTTGTCATTCCTAGTACTTCATTAGATGATACTTGGATTTGTTGTCCGTTACTATTTGCCTCGCCTACTTTTGTAGTGAATGCTGTCATAACAGAAGACAATTCACTAGCACTATTTGCCTGTGTCTCTGATCCAGAAGCTAATTCCTGCATCGTAGTTGCAATCTGCATTGACCCTTCTTTTACTTCGTTAGCTGATTGAATCAACTCTTCACTTTGTCCTGTTACAGAATCTGATACAACATTAATTTTGTTCAATAGTTCTCGTGTATTAGTATTCATTTCGTTGGTAGCAACAACTAGTTGTCCAATCTCATCCCTTGTATTTGCTTCTAATGGTTCCTGGCTTAAATCCCCACCAGCGATTAACTTCATACGCTTCATTACTCTAATGATTGGTTTTGTAATCATGTTTGAAGTAGTTAAAGCTATGACTATACCAAGCACCACAACTAAAAGAGACACTCCAATTCCTACAAGTGATGTAGTCTTGCCACTGGATAGGATATTATTTCCCGCTTCGTTGATTAGGTTTTCTCTTGTTGATGCCATTTCCTCAAATCCGGCGATTATTTCATTGGCAAGTGGCTTAACTTCTGTAGATAATATTTCCATAGCCTCTTCTTTATCACCACTGTCATACGCAGCAAAGACCTTATCTGTAGCAGTTCCCCACTCGATTTTCTTAGCAATAAGTTCATCTACTTTTTTTGAATCACTTAACTTTAAGACTTGCTCTTCAAGCCTTATGCTTTCCTCCAATTCAGCATTGAATTGTTTCCTGAAATCACTTTCTTCATATAATAAAAATCCGCGTATTAGTGCAGTTCTATGTGCCATGTTATATGTAATCTTTTCATCAGCTATCAGCAATGGTAGCTGTTCTTCTACAATATTCTCAGTATCATTATTCGTTTTTTCTAATGCTAAATAGTTATATGCTCCCAGCATAAGAACCAATACAATTACTAGAGAAAAGCCTAACAAAATTTTCTTTTTCACACTATTAAAATTCACTATCTTTTTCATACAAAAATATCCCCTATTTTTCAAGATTTAGTTTAATACTTTCTCTACAGATTCTTTAATTCGATCAGGTGTAAATGGTTTTACTATGAAATCTTTAGCACCTGCCTGAATAGCTTCAAGTACCATTCCCTGCTGTCCCATAGCAGAACACATAATCACTTTGGCATCGGCATTTAGCTTCTTGATTTCTTTCACCGCGTCTACACCGTTCATCTCTGGCATCGTAATGTCCATTGTAATAAGGTCCGGCTTTAACTCCTGATATTTTTCAACTGCATCCCGTCCATTTTCTGCTTCTCCAACAACTTCGTGTCCTAATTTTGTCAAATTATCTTTTAATTGCATCCGCATAAAAGCTGCATCATCCGTTATTAAGATTCTAGCCATCACTGTTATCCTCCTAGATTATCCTTCTATTACTTCCTGAATTTCATTTAATTCCTCAAGATTTAAAATACATTCAAAATCTAATAAAATTAAAAGTTTACTTTCCAATTTTGCTACTCCACTAATAAAAGCCTCATTAACGCCACCAATTATTTTAGGGGCATCCTCAATCACATTCGGGTCAATGTCAATAACATCTGTTGCACTGTCCACGATTAGTCCGACCTGTACATTGTTTACGTCGACTATCAGAACCCGCGTTTCACCTGTAATGCTTGTACTCCCTATCTGTAATCGCTCTTTCAAATCAACTATTGGGGTAATATCGCCACGAAGATTTATGACTCCTTTGATAAATTCCGATGTGCCTGGCACTTTAGTAACTTCATTAAGTCTTTCTATTGAACGAACATGTTGTATATCAACGCCGTACTGCTGCTCCTTTAACTGAAACACTATAACTTTCAAAAATTCTTCCATCAGTAGTCCCTCTTTTCTATTTAATCAGTGCATTCGGATCTATTATCAATGAAATTTGTCCATCTCCTAATATCGTTGCTCCTGAAATACCAAATACATTACCTAAGTAATTGCCCATTGATTTCAAGACAACTTCCTTTTGACCAATCAATGAATCTACTAATAAACCAGTCATCTTGCTTCCTTTTTTAACGACAACTATAGAGTAATGTTTTCTAGTCTCAGACTCCTCCTCAGTTGTAACATGAAATATTTCTGTTAAAGAGACAAGCGGAATGACTTCACCTCTGAAGTCCAATACCTTTTGACCGTGAACAAACATAATTTGTTCTTCCTCTATTAATACCGTTTCTACAATGGAAGAAAGGGGAACTGCATAGGTTTCGCTTTTGACTTTAACCAACAGGGTTGACAGGATGGAAAGTGTTAAAGGTAATTGAATAGAAAACTTACTTCCCTTTTCAGGTTCCGATTCGATAAAAATACTTCCCCCCAGCGATTCAATTTTACTTCTCACTACATCCAAACCAACGCCACGTCCTGAGATATCAGTAATTTCATCAGCTGTACTAAATCCGGATGATAGAATTACCTGATAAACTTCTTGGGCAGATAGTGTTTCTACCTGTTCTGGGGTAAACAATCCATTTTCAATTGCTTTTTCGATCACTTTGTCCCGATTGATTCCAGCGCCGTCATCCTCAATTTCAATTATTACATGGTTACCACTATGAAAAGCCCTTAGGTTCAGATCACCTTCTTCTTGCTTCCCAGATTGCTTCCGCTTATCTTGGGATTCAATACCATGATCAATTGAATTTCTAATCAAATGAACTAACGGATCTCCAATTTCATCAATTACAGTTCTGTCTAGCTCAGTATCAGCTCCAGTGATTTCCAACTTTATTTTCTTGTCTAAATCTTTCGCTAACCCTCTGACCATTCTTGGGAATCGATTAAAGACTTGTTCTATTGGTACCATTCTCATGGAGAGAATCAAATTCTGTAAATCCTCTGAGACTCTTGTCATATGTTCAACTGTTTCCGTTAGTTCTTTGTCTTGTCTTTTCTTTGATAGGTCTTCTAATCTCCCCCTATCAATAACAACCTCCTCAAATAAATTCATCAACTCGTCTATCCGTTCACTGTTTACACGAATTGTTTTAGATGAGACTGCTTTTTCTATTTTTGCTTCTTCACTACTATCTTTTTCTGAATTATCTTCTCCAGGGGTTTTCATACGTTCTTTTGGAGTATAACTTTCCACTTCAACCTTTTTTATTTCTGAAATCTTATGTATATGTACCTTAATTTCATCAGGTTCTTTAGTTGATAAGAGAATAAGTGAAAACTCCTGTTCGAAATTTTCATCCTCCAAATCTTCTACAGTAGGATAGGATTTAATAACCTCTCCCAATTCTTTTAATACTTCAAAAACCATATATACTCGTGCAGCTTTTAGCATACAATCTTCAGTCAATCCAACTACTATGTGTAAAGCTTCATATCCCTGTTCCTTTGCCTGAGAAACAACTGTACTCTGATATTCATCCAATTCAAGGTTAAAATTCTCAATCGTTTGTATATCCTTTTGTTCAACAGGTGTTCCACTTTCAATTAGTTCTAATCGAGAAACAAGACCAGAAACATCCTTCTTTCCATCCCTACCTTGAGCAATTTCATTTACCATTTCCTCTAAGTACACAATTGCTTCAAACGTGACATCAATTACATCTGAACTTACTGCTAACTCACCGTTGCGAATTTTGTCGAGCACATTTTCCATATGATGTGTTAATGATGCAATATCAACAAACTCCATTGTTGCCGCCATACCCTTTAACGTATGTGCAGAGCGAAAAATCTCATTAACGATCATTAAATCCTTGGGTTGCTTTTCTAAAATTAACAGGTTATCATTAACGGCTTGTAAATGTTCACGACTCTCGTCAAGAAACATTTCTGTGTATTGATTCGTTTCCATCCAATACTTCCTCTCTGGATTACTTTAATCTAGTAATAAATAAATTTCCATTTCTCCTATTTCTTCAAAGACTACTGTTACTTTGAGAGCTTTATTGAAACCAGATAATGTTGTATTCCCCTGAATAATTGTTGGTGAAGTTATGCCTGTGTTGATTCCTTCTTTAACTATATTTGTTGAAAGACTTCCAGCAATCATATTACCTAGTTCGCCGCTAAACGACGTAAGCATTTCACCTTCTAAAGCCATGCCAAACATAGATTCACCAATTGATCCAAATACGTTTGTATCACCCGACAAAACTAATTTACCTTTGACATCACCAGTAATACCAATTAATACACCAAACTGTATTTGCAGCATTTGCTCAAGTAATGAAGGTTTCGAAATTTTATGCTCTATCGGTACGACAGTTTTTAAAGAAATGTATCTTCCGTTCAGTAATTCTTTTACAGACCTATTTCTTTCTTCAGTTGTAATTGCCAATATATCCAACTCCTCTTTATTAAATAAAGTCTTAGAAAACTTGGCTTTTCGCCAGACCTGATGGCAAAGCCTTAGTTGCGCCTATGCAGAAGGAAGTTTTTATACTTTCTTTCTGCAAAAAAAAAAATAGCTATCCCTTTCAAACATGGAATAGCCAACAGATTTAAATAATACTATTTAATCATTGGTAGCCAGGCGATCATTGCGTGTTATTTAACCACACTTTATACCCTTTGCTTTGCGTCCTAATCTTTCGAATAGTTTGCCTTTATCAAATGTATGCAACTTTATAACTATTACTTTAGTCATGATAAATTATTGCTGCCTAAAAGTCAACATAAATCGACAAATTTTTTAAATGAATACATACTCTCTTTTTATCGGCACAAAAGGACGAGAGTTCAATATTTAAAAAATTGTAAGGAGAATTAATGGCCGCTAATACACCACCAACTCTCACAAGAACTAGACTATAATTTAAAACGAATCACTTGCTCATTTAGCTGTTCTGCTAGCTGTGCAAGCTCATCAGCACTATTTGATACTTCCTCCATTGAGCTACTGGACTGTTCTGCAGATGCAGCTGCTTCCTCAACACCTGCTGCTGTCTCCTCTGAAACAGATGCAATTTCTTCTATTGATCTACTCATCTTTATACTATTTCCAGATATATCCTTAAGGTTCTCTGAAATGGTTTGAATTTTAGACACCACGTCGTTGACAGACTGATTTATTTTTTCAAAGGTGTCCCCAGTTACACCTATTTGTTTTGAACCTTCATCCACTGCTTTATAGCCATCTTCTAATGAAAGTGCAACACCGTTAGACTCTTTTTGAATTTTACTAACTATATCTGTGATATCCTCAACTGAATTGCTTACTTGTTCTGCCAGTTTACGAACCTCGTTTGCAACAACCGCAAACCCTTTACCACTTTCCCCAGCACGGGCAGCTTCAATTGCTGCATTCAAGGCTAAAAGATTCGTTTGGTCTGCAACATCTTTAATTACAGAAACTAATTTAGATATTTCTTTTGATTGAGAATCAAGCCCTCTAACTTTACCTAAAGCATCACTAACAATCTGATCAATATTTTTCATTTGTGCAACAGACTTTTTCATTAGCTTATTACCTGTATCAGTCATGATAAGTACATCCTGTGATGATTTGGAGACTTCCTCCCCATTTTCATAGGCTTGTTCAACTTTACTATTAAACTGTTCCATTAGTTCGGCTAAATCAGTAGCACTGTTTGCCTGTGTTTCTGCACCAGATGATACTTCCTGCATAGTTGAAGCGATTTGTTCACTACCGCCTTTTACTTCACTTGCAGATTGAATAAGTACCTCACTTTGACCAGTAACCCGTTTTGATGCATTAGTTACTTGATAGACAATGTTATGCAGGTTTTCCTTCATTTGATTTACGGAACCAGCCAATTCACTCAGTTCATCTTTGCTATTTGTGGTAATTGGTTCTCCCGTGAGATCTCCTTTTTCAATTTGTTCCATTCCACTTTTAATTCTTCTAATGCTCTGAAGCAGACCCTTTACAAAGAAGTAGACGATTGTTAGACCTGCAACAATGGAAATCACTGCCGTTATTAACGTCGTTTTTAAAATATCATTACGTAATAATGTTGCTAGTTTAGACATTTCGAAATCCATTCCAACTACACCTATCACGTTTCCGTTTGAGCCCGTGATTGTTTTTGCTAATGTAATGGTTGATTTACCTGTACCAGTATCAATATATGGAGTAGTCCAGACGACCTCTCCTTCTGCTTCAGTAGCTTTTTTATACCACTCGGTTGTTCGTGGATCATAACTAGTTAAATCAACTTCTTCTGGAGGAATATTATTTAAATAAAATGCGCCTTCATCTGTAGACATATATAGATTTAAAAGATAATCGTAGTCCGCAGAAACATCTTTAAGATATGATTCATAAAAGGAAGTTTTAATTGGATCATTTACTGTTGGCATATTTACAAACTCTTTTTCAGCATCAGTTGGAAATGCATATGTTTCTGGGTTCATCTCTGCTGATTTTGAGATCTTAGTTAGGACGCTCTCATACTTAGCAAATACTTCTTGTGACTTTTTAGACATTGCTTCTATATCTTCTTTTTGAAGTACTGCTTTTTCTAAAATGGCAGTTTGCTGATAGGAAAAATAACCTACTAAAGATAGTGGAATTATTAATAAAACTATCATGAAAATTGGTAATTTATATTTTATTAGTTTGAGTTTATTCATCTAGATTTCCCCTTTTTTTTCATACTTTTTTTGTGATAAAAAATAGCTATCCTAATTAATAGAATAGCCAACACAATTTAATATATATGTATAATTAAATTGACGTATTGGTAACCAGGCTGTCATGACATTTGGAATTTATCTTCCATGTATGCGGTAGACCCTAAGCTTTGCGTCCTATCCTTTCAGATAGTTTGCCTTTATCATTTATTATAGTACTTTTTATCTAGTTATAAAGTAATAGTAGTTTACTTCTATTTATAAATCAACAACAATCGACAATACAGGCATTGCTGATATTCTATATATCGACATAAACCCAAAATAATAAATAGTTGGAAATTAATTATTCATATGTAATCCATATCAGTACTTACATAGTGTTCCTATAACTCAATGATAGTTTTAGCTGATACGGAAGAATTTTATAATCTATCAAAATTAAGGTTGAAAAAGATTCAAATAAAGCATATAATTAAATCTGGTTCATCAGGGGGCATTAGCTCAGCTGGGAGAGCGCCACGCTGGCAGCGTGGAGGTCAGCGGTTCGAGCCCGCTATGCTCCATACTTTCCTAAAAAAAAAGAACGACACCACTTTCTCTAAAAGAAAATGGTGTCGTTCTTTTTTGTTGTCCTTCATCTAATTAATAGGGTATTAAATTTTCACGCCTTCTGGCCAATGTAGATCATGCTCTTCAACACTAGTAATCTCGTTATTTTCATCAACAAACACTACTTTTGGTTTTAGGTGTTCTATTTCTTCATCAGTAAATAGTCCTTGACTTAGAATTATAACCAAATCACCTGGTGAAAATAAATTTGCTGGCGGGCCGTTTAAACAAATACGATTTGAACCCTCTGGAGCTGGAATTGCATACGTCTTCCATCTGGCTGCATTTTTTAAATTTGCAATCTGCACCATTTCATATGGTTTTATATTAGCCTCTTTCATTAACTGATAGTCAATCGTTATACTACCAACATAATCAAGTTCAGCTTCAGTTACTGTAGCTCTATGTATCTTTCCCTTACACATCATTCGTTGCATGTAAAATTCCTCCTCAATTAATCTATCTAATTAGTATAAAGTAAACAATAGGACATCTCAACGATAAATAACTTAAAAATCGGCAAAAAAAGCTAAAACCCGAGCTTGCTGCCAATCGGATTTTAGCCTTTTTCACTATTTTATTTTTAAACCAGGATATATTAAGGAAGGCCAGAATACAAATCAGTTAATACCCTTTACCTTTTCACTTCATAACCACAACTTTCAATCGCTGCTTCAGCAAGCACTTGAAGTGAGTCGATGTACCTCCCATTTAGTAAAAGGTCGTGCTTTACAAGTGATAGCTCTGTACACCCTAAAATAATTTTATCGCAACCAGCATTAAACATAGCTTGTTCAACAGTTGTCCACTTCTCTCTGGTCACTGGCTTTCCTGCTTTAATGTCGTCATAGATAATTGACATGACGACTGATTGAATATAGGTATCCGAAACTGTATAATCTATCCCGAATTCCTTACATTCTGCTTGGTAAACGCCCGTTTGAATCGTACCAGTCGTTGCTAAGATCCCTATATTTTGATTACCATTATAGACTGCTCTTGAAACAGTCTCACGAATCATATTAATAACAGGTAAGTCAGTTCCTGCCTGAATACGATTTAAAAATGAATGAGCTGTATTACATGGCATTGCAAGCACTTCTGCACCGGTAGATTCAAGTCTGTGCGCATCAGATATAATCAAAGGTACAGGATCTTCATTACTTTGGTCTAAAATAAAAGCCGTGCGGTCTGGTATGTTTGTATTATTTGTAATAATCATATTTACATGGTCCTGATCTTTTTCTGCAACTGTCTTTCTTACAATCATCTCACCTATGAACATCGTAGCCAACGGACCAACTCCGCCGATGATACCTAATGTTTTTTTATCCACGATTACCTCACCTTCTTCATGTCTATTTTTCGCCTTACTCATTCTGTTTGTTTGGTTTTTTACGTAATCGTTTTATCATTGGAATAACTCTTTCAAGTATTGTATACATAAATGGTTTATACACCTTGTCAATTTCTTCGATGTACTCCGTTGACTCTTCTTTTGTATAATCCATCTGATTTTTCGAAAAAGCCACCAAAGTCATACTGTGTAGCGCCTGTTTCTATTCCCCATTTAATCATTTCATAATTCATAAGATGATTAGGGTTAAAATTCCTTTTTACATTGGTACTCACTGCATAAAGATAGTACATCAGCTTATCCTGATCATCATCCTTTGAAATAAGACGGAATAATCCTGGATTGTCATAAAGCTTGTAAAGTTCATCCGAATAAGATACTTCAGGATTAAATTTTAACATAATTGATTTTTTCTTTGCTAACTTCTCAGCTTCTTTAATCAACTTCCCTAACAAACATTATGGTGATGTAATTTGGATTGCTTATTACGGATGCTAAAAAAGTTTGGCCATAATGAACAAGCTGTGCTTGCAGTCATTTCCCGTATGAATAAACAGGGCTGGGTAAAGTCAGAAAAACAGGGAAATAAAGTTATTATTCGTTAACAGGACAGGGAAACCAAGAATGAATGAAGCATCTAAGCGTATCTATAAATTAGAACAAACTGAATGGGATAAGATGAAGGATGCTCATTTACACCATTCATGAAGAAAAACGCCATTTGCCCTGATGAACTAAGAGACAAGAGTTGATTTGGAGTGGTTTTGGCCTTTTGTCAAATAGCTGTTGGATCACGCGCAATCCACTAGAGCAACAAATCAACAGTCTCATTGACAAATATGGAGTCGCCCCATATGTTACTTTCTTCCTAGCGACATATAAGGGAATGAGTGATCATTCCCTTATCGTTGAAAAGTGCTGGGACCTAGAAAATATAAATGAACATTCGCATGCTCGGTTACGGCGTGTGCACCGCATTTTTATCAGACCTCCCAGGGTAAGCGCACATTCTACCTCTCCAAGTCGCCACTTCATTTACACTGTGTACAATTCGGCAGTAATGACTTTAACTTGTTTGCAAGTCTCGCCCAAGTACATCTAGCTATTATGAAACTCGTGTTCCTAGAGGTGGAGATTTTCCACCGACTTCCTTCAGATTCTGGGTCATCCCAGACACTCTTGTCTTAAGTCTTAAGCTAACCACTACTACTGCCTTCGTAGCTCAGGACTTCAACCCTAAAGGAATGTGTGCATGCCTGGTACACAAAATAACCGATCTCTCTTTACAAGAGGGACCGGTTATTAATGTTATATAATTCGTATTTCATTCGTTATTTTCTCAGGGTATGATCACTGCTATCATACAATTTTAAAGCTTTTGACTTGGGATAACTTAAGCTGTATATACTTTAGTTCTTAATTTGTTAATCGCAACTCCCATACACAAGCGCCATCTTTAGAAAGAATCCGACAAAAACTCATTAAACTTTAAATCATTCTGAAAGTTTATTCAGAATTCCCCCTATTGAAATTATAGAACTTCCGTGACCTTTTTAACCTGCTTACCTGATTGAATGATTGATTGTTCTACTAAAACCCGCATGGCATCAACTGTATATTGTTCTGCTTCATCACTTAATGGTATGCAGGATAATTCAGTGCAACCTAAAATAATGCACATACATCCCTCTTTAAATACTAGTTCATTTATTATCCGATCAAGTTCACTTGGATCAATTGATTCATCGGCTTTGAAACGATAGATAATTTCCATTATCAAGCTTTGAATTTGTTCGTTTGGAACAACCGCTTCCATTCCAAATTTTTGACACCCCTTTTGATAAATGCCACTATTGATCGTACCATTTGTTGCTAGAATGCCAACTTTGGCGTCACTTCCATATGTTTCCCTAATGAACTTCGACGTTTCGTCAATCATATTAATAATGTTTATGCTGGTCATCGCTTGCATAGTATCAAAAAAATAATGGGACGTGTTACATGGAATCGCAATATTGGCCACATCAGTTTTTTCAAATAGGTCAAAATCCTTTTTTACCGCAGCCAAAAAGGCTGTTTCTTTTTTATTTAATATCGCATCGGTCCGATCAGGAATTGTTGCGTGATTTAGGATGATCATATCTAGGTGGTCCTGGTCTTTTCTGGCTAGCGTATGTTCAATGACTTGTTCAAAAAATAATGACGTGGCCATTGGACCCATACCGCCTAACACCCCTAGTTTTTTTTGTTCCATTGGTAAACCACCTACTTTATAACCCTATAGTTTTAAAAATTGTTGCTTTTAATGTAATGCTTTTAATGCTATTTCTGTTTATCAAATAAAATTTCCTGAATGCCAATAATTTGCATTGTTTCGCGACATTTACCTGCGATTAGGATTATATCATTTTTTCCACTGATGTCAATGGTATTGAATAGCTAGTTCACGATCCATAATTGCATTATAATTGCCATTAAACTATCCATTGCTTTGGAAATTTAATCAATAATCATAACCGGATCAGTTTTTTCGGATTACCTAATGTTACCACAGATAAATCAGCAAACTTTGCTACCATGCGACTCATGCTAATTAGCTTTTCTTTCCCTTTATCACTAGCATCTTCGTAAACACCAAATACGAGGATCAATCTCTCTTTTATCGCGCAGGATATTGCTGCCAGGCTGTTGTAAACTTAAATCTCACCAAGTAGTTTCACTTTATGTACTTCCTTCCAGATGGTGTGTTCACAGTATGCTTTTCGATTGTTCCCGTATGTAAGTAGAACGGTTCCTTAGTCTTAAACTCGTTGGATCAGTTTTCGACCATATTCCTCATCCACATTGACGATATTAAATTCATTTATTAGATCAAACAAATGTGCCCTTGTCTTAAAATTTCATCCCTACCTTTATGCAATTCCAATTGATCTGGCGATAGGTTGATGAATATGGTCCATACTGGACTTACTATATGCGAACCGCTTCAATTTAACGCATGTGAGGAGACTTCTATGATACTATTTTCGTTTTCACGTCCACCAATTGCGAAAAAAACTGTTGAAGATTTAACGAATCTGGTGTGGTGTTTTATTTTTGAATGTGCTCATTACGGATATCGTCCCAGTTGTTCCAATTAGATTTAGTTGTTGGTAGGATTATCGCAAAAATCAGTAGCACCCCGTGCTAAAGCATCCCGTGAATTAGCGACTTGCAAAACGATAACATCTTCCTGCACGTGGTGTATATCTTTTTCAACAATGGTGGTTGATGCACCCTTGTTAATTGCAGTTTCAACAAATTGATATCCATCAACAGCAAAACTTAAAATTGCGACAAAAATACCACCCTTGACAACTTCTCTGGAGTTATAGGCATTGCCTTTATTTCCTTTGCTGAATCACCTATTATTCTAGTATAGGTGAGATCTTGTAATACAGAGGATAATAACATCATTTCAGCTCCTCACTCTGCTACTATACCGCTTAGTTTCTCGTGGTTAACGGGAAATTAATTTGCCGACTTTTGACTTCATAAAAGCTATACCCGGTTTCGGATCATTTATATCCCAGATTGCGTTCACTTTAGGACGCACAAGTGACATTAGCACTTTACCAATGGAGAGCTGTCCGGTTTTTAAGTAATCTTTCACCGCTAGCATATCTTCATACCCGTACCAAAATGCTGTGTTTGTTTCCGATTGAATTGCTTTTGGCTCCAATGGATTCCCTGTAAGTTCCATATAGGTAATGTATGGCATATTCAAACCGATCTTGTACAACATATGATTAAAGTTTGTCATACGCGCATTAATCTCAATTAGATAATAATCACCTGTTTGTGCATCTTTTTTAAATTCAATTTCGGCAAAACCTTTAAAACCAATTGCTTCAAAAAATTTAGAGCCGATCTGATACAGTTCTGGCACATGTTTTTGCACGGTAAATACTGATGCACCGAAATTGATTGGATATTGACGGTGTTTTTGGCATGTAGCCCAATGTGTAACCTTCGCATCCTGATTTAAATATGCATCAAACGTGTACATATGGTCGTCAAATCCCGGAATAATCCGTTGTACAATTACTTCTAGATTTGCATCCTTTGCCTTCTGTAAGGCCTCATCCAATTCCTCTCTTGTATGCACTTTAAACAATTTCTGTCTGAACTTCGAAACAAACGTTGGTGAATCTGTAGGTTTAACAAGACATGGAAACTGAATAATCGAGTCAACTTTTTCATAAAAATTAGAATCTGTCACTTGAATGGTTTCCGGAACCTTTATTCCTTTTTCAATTGCTAGCTGATGCAGTGTGTCTTTATTCATTACTTTTCTGTAAAGCCCTTGTTCCGTTTGTGGAATCAAATAATAGCCCTTGAGCTCGTCCAGTCTTGTATCTATCACTTCCAAATAAGAATCATGACATGGAATCAGGACTGGCTTTGCATCTTGTTTTTTTGCGTAGTCAATTAAAAAGTCAAGAAACGCATCAGAGTCATTTTTATAGTGTGGCGCAATCAATTTTTCCGAGCAATACTTCGACTCCGCACCATATCTCTCTTTTTCTGTGTAATCAACTGCTACCGTGTTAATGCCGTTTATCCCTAAACATCTAATCGCACTTAAACCTATATAATAGTTATTCCCTAAAATTACTGCCTTATTTTCCATACTATCTACTCCTTAATTACTACAGTTTATATACAACTATTATACATAAAAATTCACCTTATGAATATGTTTGACATCCTGTTATAGGTGTCAAGTTTTTTTTCGATGAAGTTATAAGACCAATATTTCTGGCACTCTATTTTTGTACACTTTTTTACTACCATGCTTATCTTGCTGGCAAGAAGTAGGGATGACGTAGAATTCGCGCCATTCTTACGGTCCTTTTTACGGCACAGTATCTAATTTCATGATTTTTGATCTTGAAGTACACTCTCGTAGATGTCCACCCAAAGCTTAACTTAAGATAATTTTATTTATATTCTTTTAAGGATTTTCTAACGCCATCCCTAAACTCGCTTTTCCCGCCCCCTAATGTACGATTTGGTATGTCAACACTAAATTGAACAAATATTTAAAGGTTCACTAACTTGTATTCAGTTGGTGTTAAGTAATCTAGTGATCCATGAATTCGAATATGATTAAACCAGTGAACGTAATCAAAAAGTTCCAAGTCAAGGTCGTGTTGGCTAGGGAAAAAGGAACCATGAACGAAGGTTGCGAGCGCCTGGTCGATGATTTGGTTTTTAAACTCACTACCTCGATCGGTGTGAAATAATTCGAGACGATTAAGATTGTATTTAACAGATGCAAAGGCACGTTGAACTAATGCTGCACTCTTTTGAGGGCCTGCACTATGACCAATAAATTTCACGGTTATATAAATCAATAAGTACACAGATATAATGCCATTTTTGTTGAACACGGACATAAGTCAAATCACTTTTAGTTCTTGATCCTGATCGAATTCCCGGTTCAACCTATTCCCGATTTCTGATTCATTGCAACTTGTTTTGCAACTTGTTTTAGAACGCTTGAACTGAGCTATCGTGTACTTGGAAACAAGTCCCTGTTCTTTCATAATGCGTCCGATACGGCGGCGAGAAACCGTCCAGCCCAACTTTTCAAGTTTTTTCTTAATCTTTCTTTGACCATAAATATTTCGATTGTCTTTAAAGATTTTAACGATTAGCTTTGTCAATTCTTCATCCTGGTCATCGCGGATTTGTGCTTCATAATAATACGTACTTCTAGCAATTTGCAGGACGTCGCACATTGCTGATACCGAGTATTTGTGGCGATTGTTCCAAATCACATCTACTTTCGTCCCATGATCAGCGCGGCTTGCTTTAAAATATCATTCTCCATCGCAAGTTTTTGGTTTTCTTTCCGTAATCGGATAAGTTCCTCTTCTTCAGGCGTGCGATTATCTTTCTCTTCGAAAGATCCACTAGTCTGGGATTGCCGAACCCACTTATCAAAGGCAGATGGCGTCAGCTCGTATTCTTTGATAATCTCAGACCTAGGTTTTCCTGAAGCATGGAGCTGAACGATTTGGTCCTTAAATTCTTTTGAAAAACTCCTTCTTACTCGTTTGGTCATAATAATTCTCTTCAGCTTTTAGTTGAACCAAGTTTAAATGACCGTAACTGTTCTGTCCAACTAAGTGTAACCTATCCATCTTAGGTGCACTAGATGCAGGAAGGAAATTTTTTAGACTCCTTCCTGCATACCTAAATAAGCCTCAAAAGTTTTATCGAAACAACTTTCAAGACTTTTTTAATGGAATTATAAACTCAAATATTAAATTCTCTAAGATAAGAATCAATTACTTACTTTTGGCAGCTCAAACGCGGTTAACTGCCTCAAGCACATCTTCCAATGATTTACCCATACCTGACTCAACCGCCGCAACGTATGCTCCCTCTACTAAAGGAACATCCTTAGCTACCTTAATGTTGTCGTAATTAGATAACTCGATTGCAAGCTCAGCATTCATCATGGCACTACCTAAATCATATAGCAATAAAACTCCTTTTACACTATGTGCTCGTTTAGTCGCCTCTAAAATCTTATCTACACTTGTTCCAATTTCATCTTCTTCAGTACCTCCAGCTAGTTCAACCGGTACTTCATGTATTACTTGTCTAATGATATCCTTAATACCCTCGACCACTTTTGGGCTGTGTGAAATTAAAACTATTCCAACGTAATCCATGTTTACTCTCCTTCCAAAAAAACCTCTGCAAGTGCTTCAAATAAATAGTAAGAAGACATAGAACCTGGATCAATATGCCCTAACGAACGATCACCTAAATATGAAGCTCTCCCTCTTGTTGCTTTTATGTCTTTTGTTGCTTCCATCGAAAGTTTAGCAGTGGAAATCAAACGTTCAGGTTTTAATTCAATGCTATTTTGAAATAAATAGAGCACTGGTGCCCATACGTCAACCATTGTTTTTTCACCTTCATTTGCTTTTCCTCGCATCTTTATACCTTTTAACGCTTCATCCAAAGCATTAGTAAAAGTAACAAAATCAACATCCTTATCTTTTACCTCTGTCGACATTTTCAAGAAGGCAGTACCATAAAGGGGACCAGATGCACCACCTATCTTACTAATTAGGGTCATAGCTACATCCTTAAATACATCTGACACCGTTTCGTAATTTGAAGTTCCCAGTTTATTGGCTACCTCATTAAATCCCCGAGCCATATTAATTCCATGGTCACCATCACCGATTGCCTGATCAAGTTCTGTCAATAATTCTTTATTCTTTTGTATCTTATCGTTCATTATCGCAATCCATTTTAGACTGTCCTCAACTTGTAATAACACATTATCTCCTCCAGGAATGGTTACTGAGTTCTAAAATGCTGGTGTATTTGAAACTGTATCAAGTAACGCCTTCAATTCCTCATCTAATTTTAATAGTGAAACAGAACAACCAGCCATTTCTAGTGAAGTCATGTACTCACCTACAAATGTTTTGTACACCCTTATTCCTTTTTCTTGTAATATTTGATTTACTTTTGCGTTAACGATGAAAAGTTCCATTTCTGGTGTTGAACCGAGTCCATTAACCATAACAGCTACTTCAGAACTGCTATAATCAATATCTTCAAGTATTTTTTGCGTGAGTTCTTTAGCTATATCATCTGCACAGGTTATTTCTTTTCTTTTGATCCCAGGTTCACCATGAATACCTATACCGATTTCCACTTCATCATCACCCAGTTCAAAACTAGGCTTTCCTGCAGCAGGAACTGTACAGGGACTTAGCGCCATTCCCATAGACCGCCTGAACCGCTATCTACTGCCTTTATTGCCTCAAAAACCTGGTCAGGTGTAGGAGAAGTAAATACTTCACCTACAACAGCAGCATCGAGCATTCCAGTACCCACATAACCTGCGTGGGCAGGTTCATGCCCACTACCTCCGCCGCTAACCAAACCTACCTTATTCTGAACTGGTGCATCCTTTCGAACTATAATTGTTGAGTTTGGCAATACTTTTAAGCTGTTTGGAAAAGCTGCTACCACACCTCTAAGCATGTCCTCCACAACTTGATCTGGATTATTAATAATCTTCTTCATGTTCATTTCCCCTTTCCTCAAACGTTTTCTCTTAATTCCTATTACTAAGATTTAGAAAAAAAGGAGACATACTTACCTAAGATATTAATCTATAAGGTAATGTTGTCTCCTATTATCACTAGTAACTATTCAATCAATTTAATTTCACTGACTCGTGTTTATTTAAACGACCTCGTTGCTTCAACAGCTTTTTGCCACCCAGAGTAAAGTTGGCCACGATCCTCTTCATTCATATCACTTGTGAACGTACGTTCTTTTTTCCATTGTTTTGCTATTTCTTCACGGTTTTCCCAATATCCAACCGCCAAACCTGCTAAGTATGCCGCACCCAATGCCGTTGTTTCACTCACCTCTGGGCGCTCTACTGGAACACCTAAAATATCACTCTGGAATTGCATTAAAAAGTTATTTTTAACAGCTCCTCCATCAACACGTAATGCTTTAAGGTTAATTCCAGAGTCCGCAATCATAGCGTCTAATACATCCTTTGTTTGGTAAGCAAGGGATTCTAAGGTTGCACGTACAAAATGCTCTTTTGTAGTTCCACGTGTAATACCAAATACTGCACCACGTGCATCACTATCCCAGTATGGTGTACCTAGACCTACAAAAGCAGGTACAAGATAAACTCCATCTGTCGAATCCACCTTGATCGCCAAGTCTTCACTTTCAGATGCACTTTCAATTATCTTTAAGCCATCGCGTAACCACTGGACAGCTGAACCAGCTACAAATATACTTCCTTCTAGCGCATACTCAACCTTCCCATCAATTCCCCATGCAAGAGTTGTAAGCAGACCATGCTTAGAATGAACAGCTTTGTCTCCAGTATTCATTAACATAAAACAACCAGTACCATATGTGTTCTTTGCCATTCCACTTTCATAGCATGCCTGACCAAATAATGCAGCTTGTTGGTCGCCCGCAACACCAGCAATAGGAACCTCATGACCAAAGAAATGGTAGTCTACAGTATTCCCATAAACTTCTGAAGATGGGCGGACTTCAGGAAGCATACTTGCTGGAACTGTTAAAATATCCAACAACTCTTGATCCCACTGAAGATCATAAATGTTATACATTAATGTACGAGAAGCGTTGGAATAATCGGTAACGTGCCTTTTACCACCAGTCAGTTTATAAATCAACCATGTATCGATTGTTCCAAACATTAACTCTCCGTTATCAGCTTTCGTTCTAGCTCCCTCAACATTATCTAGTATCCATTTCACTTTAGTTCCAGAGAAATATGCGTCGATAAGTAATCCGGTTTTTTCTCTAAACAAGTCACTGTGTCCTTGTTCACGCAGTTCTTTACAAATCCCATCGGTTTGACGAGACTGCCATACAATAGCTTTATACACGGGCTTACCTGTATTTTTGTCCCAAACAACTGCTGTTTCTCTTTGGTTAGTTATACCAATACCTGCTATTTGTTCAGGTTCTACATCTGTCTTACGTAATACCTCTGCCATTACAGCTAGAACTGAAGTCCAAATTTCATTAGCATCGTGCTCAACCCATCCCGGCTTTGGAAAGAATTGTTCGAACTCTCTTTGCGCCGTGCCAACAATACCACCCTCGTGGTTAAATAGAATAGCGCGTGAACTTGTTGTACCTTGGTCTAAAGATAAGATAAATTTTTCCATTTTAAAATCCCCCTTAACTAATTTTTTTCTCAACTTTACCTGCTACTGTAGCACCTTTCTTTAATTCTGAGGAGGCAGCACCAAATAATATTACTGCAACTACAATACTTAGTCCCCAAAACAGCCCTGTATATTCACCTAAGAAAATTGCACGATAGAAAATAGCTCCATAGATTCCTCCAAACGCCGGTCCAACAACAGGAATCCAAGCGTAGCTCCAATCTGATCCTCCCTTTCCTGGAATAGGAAGAAGTGCATGGGCGATTCTTGGCCCTAAGTCACGTGCTGGGTTGATCGCATAACCAGTTGCTCCACCTAATGACATCCCAATCGCAACGATTAGGCCACCTACTATTAATGGGTTTAATCCTTCTGTGAATTCATTAGCGCCAATAAACATTAACCCCATAACTAGTATAAATGTCCCGATAATCTCACTAACTAGGTTCGAAAAAGGACTACGAACAGCAGGATCTGTTGAAAATACCGCTAGTTTTGCTCCCGTATCTGTTGTTTTACCCCAATGTGGTAAATAATTCAGAAATACTACGACTCCACCAATAAAAGCTCCTATCATCTGAGCGGTAATATACATTGGAACTTTCGCCCATGGGAACTCACC
This sequence comes from Virgibacillus sp. DJP39, assembly GCF_049310925.1. Taxonomy (NCBI): domain Bacteria; kingdom Bacillati; phylum Bacillota; class Bacilli; order Caryophanales; family Bacillaceae; genus Virgibacillus; species Virgibacillus sp. DJP39. The sequence goes on from NZ_JBMERP010000005.1 coordinate 111,362, forward strand.
AGCTGCAGCAAGTCCTAGAGTCACTGCAGGGTTGATATGTGCACCTGAAAAGCTTCCGACAGCATAAACAGCCATCGCAACAGCAAGCCCCCATCCTATTGTAATAACAACCCATCCTGCTCCTTCTGCTTTTGAATCCTTTAACACGACACCTGCAACTACACCCCCACCAAAGATTATAAGAATCATTGTACCAATTACTTCTGCTAAAAACTCCGACATTTTCTAACACCCCTTTTTTAGTGGAAAACTGTAACAAGCTCAGCATTTATAAAAACAAAAACTAAAAGCCCACACTTAAAACAGTATACTTCCCCTAAGAAAGTACATTGTTTGTAGTGTGGGCTCCTAATCTCAATCCCGTTTACTTAACTTGTCTATTTAAGGTTAATACTTTTTGTAACCGCTGTCAATATGTTTTTATATTTT